>JAZRTH010000899.1:0-14067 GCA_045651945.1 Thermoguttaceae bacterium | reverse complement strand
GACGTTGACAAAGCGGCGGTTCATTTCCAGACCCAGTTCAGAAAACGCCTCCGTATTGGGCGCGCGTCCAACCGCCATGAGAACGGTTTCGGCGGGAATGCGCTCTGTTACATCGTTACAGGAGACGACGACGTTGACTTCCGAGTCGCTGTCGGCGGGTTCAATCGCTTCCACCTTGACGCCGGTTTTAATCGTGATTTTAGCGGATTTGAGCGACTTCGCCAGGGCGTCTGCAATCTCCTCGTCCAGATTGGGCGCCAGGCGCGGCAGAGCTTCGACAATCGTTACTTTCGACCCAAAGGCGGAAAAGATGCGCGCCATTTCAACGCCGATAACGCCACCGCCGACAATCGTCAGACGCGGAGGAATGGTCTGAATGTTGAAAATGTCGTCGCTGGTAAGAACCTGCGGCAGGTCTGCTCCCGGAATGGGAATCGTCGCCGGGCGAGAACCAGTCGCCAGAATCAGACGTTTACAGCCCAGCACAATCTCGTTCTCTTTGTCTTTGGCGGATGTAACAACGACGTTGTCCAGGTCGTGAACGACCGCCGTTCCGTTATAAACTGCAACGTTCCAGGATTTGAGCAGCGCGCCGACGCCCATCGACAGCCGTTTGACAACGCGGTCTTTGAACTTGACCATGGCGGGCATGTCAATGTTGACCACCTGAGCGTCAATCCCGCGTTTGGACGCTTGTTTGACTCTTTCGATTGTCTCGGCGTTGTCGAGCCACGTCTTGGACGGAATGCAGCCGCGATTGAGGCACGTTCCGCCCAGTCCGCCGCCCTGTTCCGGTTCCTTTTCGATCAAGGCAACAGAGAATCCGTATTTCGCGGCTGTAACAGCGGCGATATATCCACCGGGGCCGCCCCCGACAACGAGAATGTCATAGTTTGTCATGCTGTATGAAATGGGTTAGGGTGATAGTTGGCTTATTTGGTACTTGGAAAAAAGGAAGAGAACGCAGAGATCGCAGACTACTCGCAGAATACGCAGACGGGCTGGGAATGTGGCGACGACGCCAACTTCGTTGTCTATGCCACGATTCCCGCCCGATTAGGATAACGGTTAATAATGAAAGGCGGTAATGAAGTGAGCGTTAGCGAACGGAATTACGCATTCGCCGTTAGGCGAACATGACGCCGAGTTTTTGGTTCGCCTTCGGCGAACTGCGTAACTACGCTCCCGATGGTCGCTTCGTTACCGCCTTCCATTAAGTGAGCGCTCTGCGTTCAAAATAAAAACTGTATGTATTCGCAATCCCCAATTGATCGCGCCTGGTAAAATCAGGAATTATTGTTCGTTCTCGGATTCCGGGTCGTCGACGTCGTCGTCAACTTCTTCGGAGTCGTCAAAATCTTCGTCGAATTCTTCATCCAATTCTTCGTCGTACTCTTCCTCGGGTTCTTCCTTGGGCGGAAGAACTTCTTTGAGCATCTGACTAATCATAATGGAATTCTTAACGCCCTGATCGAGGTAGAATTCCAGATGAGGAACAAATCGGGACTTGATTCTCTGGGCGATTTTCGTTTGCAGAAAACCGGCGCAGGATTTAAGCCCTTTCAGGCACAGGTTCTGCTGAGCTTCCGTACCCATAACGGAGACGTAAACCTTCGCCTGCCGCAAATCGCCGCTGACCTTGCAGGAAATAACCGTGACGTTTTTCACGCGCGGGTCCTGCACTTCAGACAGAATCGACATGGCGACGGTTTCCCGAATCGCTTCCTGAACTTTTTCCGTTCTTCGTGACATAAATTACAGTTTCCTTGATACTTCTTCAATCTTGTAGGCTTCGAACACGTCGCCTTCTTTAATGTCGTTGAAGTTTTGCAGCTTGATACCGCATTCGTATCCCTGCTGAACTTCCTTGACGTCGTCCTTCTCGCGCTTGAGCGTGTCGATGGCGTAATCGCCGATGATTCGGTTCTCTCGAATCAGACGGACGCGGCAGCCTCGCTGAACCATGCCGGTCAAAACGCGGCAGCCGGCAATCGTCCCAACGTGACTGATAACAAAGCGTTTCTGGACGACAATTCGCCCCAGCTCGGTTTCCTTCTCTTCCGGCTTGAGCATGCCTTCCATAGCCGCCTTGATGTCGTCGGTCATCTTGTAGATGATGTCGTAACGGCGAATCTGGACGCCCTTCTGTTCCGCCAGAACGCGAGCGTCTTCGTCTGGAACAACGTTGAATCCGAAAATAATCGCGTTGGACGCGTCTGCCAGCGCAACGTCCGCTTCGGTAATTCCGCCGACCATCGCCTGAAGGATGCGAATCTGGACTTCCGGGTTTTCCAGCTTGGCAATTTCCGCCTTGATGGCTTCGATTGATCCGCGGACGTCCGTACGGAGAATGATGTTGAGCGTTTGCCCGGACGTGCTGAACAGGTCTTCCAGCGTAACGTGCTTGACAGCTGTGCCCGCCATGTCCTGGAGATGTTCAATTTCCGCCTTGCGAGCGGCAATCTCGCGCGCTTCGGTGATGTCGTCTAAAACGTAGAACTTGTCGCCCGCTCCCGGCGCTTTGTCCAACCCAAAGAGGTTGACCGGCATGCTGGGGAGCGCTTTCTGGACGCGGTTTTTCGTCTGTAACGTTTCCGTCATGGACTTGACTCTGCCGTAGGCGGAACCGCAAACGACGATGTCGCCGACCTTGAGCGTACCCTTCTGAACGAGGACTTTGGCGATCGCGCCCTGATCCTGATTGAGCTGGGATTCCAGGCAGATGCCCATCGCCGCGCGTTTCGGGTTGGCTTTGTAGTCGTGAAGTTCTGCAACGGTGAGAATCGTATCAAGCAGTTCGTCTACGCCTTCGCCTGTCATGGCAGAACACTTAACGACTTCGACGTCGCCGCCCCATTCAGACGGCAACACGTCGTGAGCCGCCAGTTCCTGCAACACTTTGGGAACGTTGACGCCGGGAATGTCGATCTTGTTAAGGGCGACGACAATCGGAACGCCGGCGGCTCGAGCGTGACTAATCGCTTCCTCGGTTTGAGGCATGACGCCGTCGTCAGCCGCGACAACCAAAACGGCGATGTCGGTGCAGTTGGCGCCGCGAGCGCGCATTTCCGTACACGCCTGGTGACCGGGCGTGTCGACAAAAGTAATCTTGTTACCGTCTTTGGAAATCTGATACGCGCGAATATGCTGAGTAATTCCGCCCTTTTCGCCGGAGCAGACGTCGATGCCGATGATTCTGTCCAGCAAAGACGTCTTGCCATGGTCAACGTGACCGAGGAAGGTAATAACCGGCGGACGCGACTTGAGGTCTTCCGGCGCGTCTTCCATTTCCTCGGCGGCGGTGATGAGCTTTTCTTCCAGGGACTGGGGCTGACGAATCTCGACGTTGAGATTAAGTTCCGCCGCAACCAGTTCTGCCGTGTCAGCGTCCATGGACGCGGTGATTGTCATCGGCATGCCCATTTGCATGAGCTTGGCGATAACTTTTGTAACAGGCAATTCCAGTTCTTCCGCAAAGGAGCGAACTGTAATCGGCAGCGTAATAACAATCTTGTTCTTTCGCGGGGCAGCCGTATTCTGACCGGTTCTGACCAGATGCTTGGGTCTGTTGGGGGCTTCCTCGTATTCGGTCTGTCTGCCGCCTTTTCTTCCCGGAGGAAGGGCGGACTTGCCCATGCCGCGGTCTTTGCGTTTCTGCTGACGCTGGTCGCGGTTCATCATGACCACGCCGCCGCGCTTTGACGTCTTTTCCTTGCCTTTAACCTGAGTCTCTTCCTGGATCTCGTTTTTATTGTTGTTCTTTTTCTGCTTGTTCTTCTTCTTTTCAGAAGCTGCTTTGAGTTCTTCCTGACGCTGATTTTCCGCCTGTTTGAGGTGCTTTTCCAACGGAGCTTTACCCGCCTTGACGTTGCGAATTACTTCCGTTGACAAACGAATTTCCGGCTTTTGAGCGACAGGCTCTTTTTCCTTCTTTTGAGCAGGCTGTTTGACTTCCGGCATCGGCGCCAGCAAGCGCTGCAGCGGACCTCGGCGGCGTTCGTCTTTACCCTTCTTCTCGGATTCTGCCGGCTTTTTGCGCTCTTCGCGATGACCGATAACGTTAATCACCGGAATCGAACGCTTGCGAACCGGCTGAACGGGTTCCGTCTGCTGATCAGATTCGCCCGACTTGTCGCCAGAGTCCGGCTCGTTTTCAGCTGAAACCGGCTTCTCCTCTGTAACAGGCTTTTCCTGAGCGGTCGGCTCGACGGTTGGAGTTGACGTTGTTTCCGACTTTGTTTCGGTTTCAGACTCGGATTCCTTTTGGGGTTCAGACGCTGGTTCAGCTTGACCATCAGAAGCGCGATCTTCAGCGCGTTTAATAACGTGGATGATCGGCATTTTCGGACCGGACTTCGGCTTCTCTTCTGTTACAGGCGCGTCTGCAGCTTCCGACTTTGGCTCCTCATCTGTCTTTTCAGACTTGATCTCCGAAACCTGTTGAGAAGAAACGTCTGAACCTTGAGTCAATTCAGGATTCTGCTCTGTTTGAGCAGGTTTAGACGTTTGAACAACAGCTTGTTCCGTCTTAGGCGATTCTGCTGAATCCGCAACGTTGGATTTGGCGTCTTTGTTTTTATCAGACTCTTCTGGTTTTGGACGAGGTTTGATTCTATCCAAATCCAAAATCTTTCCGTAATCCTGCAGATGAGACGGCGGAGTGGGCGTGTTGTTAACTGAAGCCGCAGTATAATCAACGACTGTCTTTTGGGGCTGCTGAGCGAGATGGGTTTTAATCTTTTCAACATCGTCGTCAGTCAGGTTTGTCAAAGCCGCGGCTTTGTTTTTAATACCCAACTTCTGACAAAGTTCAATCAGAACTTTGCTCTCGACGTTAAGATCCTTCGCTAACGCATAAATTCTAATGGTCAATCGACAACTCCTCGGATTGGAGCCAACGGCTGCAAAATTGCAAGCGCGAACTCGGGAATCCGTTAAATACCTTGACGGTTCCCCGATGAGGCCTTCCAAATGATTGACGTCAATCTGAATTTATGGAGTAAGGTTACATCGGGAAGCGTCCAATAAAAAAAGGAAACGAATCGGCAGACAACAGAGTCTGCTCGGGGTTAAATACAATTACAATTATACTATAAAACGAGTAAAACCACGTTTTATTTCTTAAATTAAATAAAATTTAATTAAATTATTCTTCTGAAACGGAACCGTCTGCTTCAGCGTCTGCGCCAGCAGATTCTGACTCCGTTGGCAAAACAACAGGTTCGTTGGAATTGGCGCGGCGATCGGCTTCGTCGATAATCGCGTCCGCCTCTTCGGCAGTCAAACCGCCCATTTCCTGCAAGGCGTCGGGCTCGATAATCGACAGGTCGTCGTAGGAAACAAACCCTTCGCCGACAAGCATGTCCGCCAAATCGTCTGAAACGCCAGGAATGCTGCGGAACCCAAGAACCGCCTTGTCGAGCGTTTCCTGGAGCTCTTCCGCCGTCATGATTTCAATGTCCCAGCCGACCAGCTTGCTTGCCAGACGAACGTTTTGCCCCTTCTTGCCAATGCCCAGCGAAAGCTGTTCTTCCTTGACCAGAACAATCGCGCGACCGAGCATGGTGCAAAGGATTGTTTCTTCGACTTCCGCCGGTTTGAGAGCGTTGGGAATGAACTTCATGGGGTCTGCTTCCCACGGAACGATGTCAATCTGTTCGCCGGCGAGGTCGCTTTTGATGTCTTTAATGCGGTTGCCGCGAACGCCAACGCAGGAACCGACGCAGTCAATGCGCTGGTCTTCGCTGACAACGGCGACTTTGCTGCGATAGCCGGGTTCCCGGCTGATTCCCTTGATTTCGATAACGCCTTCAGCAATTTCCGGAATGTTCTCCTCGAAGAGGCGTTTAACCAAGTGAGTGCGAATTCGGCTAAGGATAACCTTGACCCGCGAGCCTTGTTTGCGAACTTCCGCAATTGTAGCGCGAATCTGATCTCCAACCTTGATGGATTCTTTGGGAATCATTTCGCTGGCTGGCAGAATCGCCTCAATATTGCCAAGCTGAACGATAGCCGTGCCGCGTTCCATCTTGTGAACCTTGCCAGTTACGATGTCGTCCAACTGAGACTTGAATTCGTCGTAAAGCGTATCGCGTTCCGCTTCGCGAATCTTTTGAATCATAACCTGCTTTGCCGTCTGAGCGCCAATGCGCTGAGAAATTTCTTCCGCCGGCATAGGAATGCCGTTATGAGAGGCAGCAATCTGTCCGGTTGCAGGGTCTATATGAACCTGAACGTCGCAGTCGTCTCCATAGTATTTTTTGGCTGCGGTGAGCAGACCAGACTCAATTCCAGCGATAATAATCTCTTTATCGATTTTTTTCTCGCGGTGGATGGAGTCGACAATTCGTAACAGTTCTACTGCGTCCATGATATACGTATCCTGTTTTTAAGTGGTTAATAGTCAATGGTTATTGGATTTCAGACTTCATTCGCCAAAACGCAACCGAACTTGATTTGAAAACCAAATTCAATATGCGTTCCTCTTGAAACGGCCAAAAAACAAACAGCTAGTTTTTGCAAATTAATCTGAAAACCCTGGCATAATTACAAAAAACCCCTATAGCGCGTCCTCCGAAAAGAACGACTAAAGGGGCGATAATTTCGCCAATTCAAAAACCTTAATACGTAATATACCTGATTTTTGTTTTTCTTTCAAGCAGACCCCCCCGTATTTTTTTCTTATTTTGTAAAAGATTTTCAAAAATTTTCCCCTCCGGGGTCGTTTTCTTTCCGCAAAACATCTATTAACCTCCCCACTTGATTAATTGTCGATTCTATAATATAATTAAAGGAAAATCTTTATTCTATTTTAACGTCCAATATTTTTTGCAAACCATGATTCATTATTACTGGAATAATTTGAAATTTTGGATTCCGTCATGTTTAGTTGCAGCCGCTGCGTTCTTTTACTCTTTGACAGCTTCCGCTCAAGACGTTCCCGCCAATCTGGAATGGAAAAAACTCTATGACGGCATTGAACACGTTAATTTCAAGATTGAAAACCCGCTGCTGAACGTCAACGTTTTACGAATTGACGCAACCAACCCCAACTTGACGTTCCATACAACCTCGCCAAGCAAAGACTGGGTCGCCAACAAAAACGAAACCGACCGTCGAACGCTGCCCGACAGCGTGGTTGAAGAAAATATGCTTGTTGCCGTCAACGCCAATTTCTACCAACCGTTTAACGCTCAGACCCGGGTTTCACGCGGTCCGGCTGATAATAAGGGTCTGGTCGTCTCAAACGGCGTCCTCGTTTCGCCAACGCTCAACGGATTCGCGTCGTTTATCCAGAATAAAGACAGATCCGTCGAAATTCGCTCCGTTCTCCCTGGAGATTCCCTGGACAATATTCAAACCGCTGTTTCCGGACACAATACCGTTCTCAAGAACGGAAAATGCCCTCTTATAAATCTGGTTGAATCGCAACCTTATCTTAAAGTTCGACATCCGCGGACGCTGGTCGGCATTTCCCAAGACAAAAAATACGTGTATCTGGTAACCATCGACGGTCGTCAGCCAGAATTCAGCGTCGGAACAAGCATCCTGGAAAGCGCCGAGATTCTGCGTCAACTTGGTGCTTACGACGCCGTCAACCTGGACGGCGGCGGCTCAACGACGATGGTTTATCGCGACGAATCCGGCAAACCCGTTGTACTCAATCGACCTGTCGGGCTGGGTCCCGCCAATACGCTTCGTCACAACGCCAACGCATTAGGCGTGAAACTGTCAGAGAAATAGCAAGTACGATAAAACGAATAACGAAATAAATGTTTTTGGAATTTCCCTGGGCGCTGACAGCCCTTGTCGCTCTGCCGATTGCAGTGGTTATCTATCTGCTGAGAAACCGCTCGAAGAAACAGGTCGTCTCCGCGCTGTTCCTCTGGTCGTCCCCTAACTTGTCCGCCAACCAGGGACAGCGAATTCAAAAAGTGCAATCCGGCTGGCTCCTGTTTTTGGAGCTGCTTATTTTGACGCTTCTGACATTGGCGGCGGCAGACGTTCACGTTCGCTGGCTTCGTATGGACGCGCCAACCGTTTTGATTCTCGACGATTCCTGGTCTATGCAGACGTCTAAAAAACAGGCGATTGAAACAATACATAAATGGGTTTCTCAAAAGAGGATAGTTTTTCCAGTTCAAATTATTTTCGTCGGAAAAACGGCAACGCGGGACGGCGAGCCGTGCAATTATCTGGCAGATTTAACTGCCCGATTGGATCAATGGACAAGCGAGGGCGCCAAGGCTCCAGAATGTGACGATTCCATACTGAAAGAAACGGTTGAACGCTTTTGTTCGTCTGGAAAACCGGTGCATGCGGTCGTCGTTACAGACTGCCCGCGGTCAGGTCTGGCGCAGGACGGCAAAGTTACTGTCCTATCGGTTGGGCGTCCCGACTCCAACCTGGCTTTTACGTCTGCCGTTCGATTCCCATCTGCCGTTGACGGCCAGGACGTTGTTATTGTCGAAATCGCCAACCTGTCCACTAAAGATCAGACCGTAAAATGCCAACTGCGAGTGGAATCTCAGCCATCTCAAACGCTTGATTCTGTCCTAATTCCAGCAGGGGAATCCACTGAAATTAAAACGTCCGTTCCTTCCGTTAAAACAGCAGCGATCGAACTGCCAAAAGACGCTCTCGAAATAGACAACCAGGTTGTTCTCCCTCCCCTGCCCCGCCAAACGATTCGCGTGCGAATGGACGTCTCCAATCCGGTTCTGGCCCCAGCCGTTAAAAAAGCTCTCGAACTGGCTCAGGACGGTCAACGAAAAGTTGAACTGGTCTCTTCAAACGAAGACCTGCTTGTAACAGACAGCCCTGCGCCGGTTTCTGGTTTCAGCGTTCATCGATTACAGTTTGACGTTCCCGCTCAGCCTCTGGATAAAATCGATCCAACTATCTTCAAAGGCCCATACATAGCCGATTCCTCCAGCAGTTTGATGACCGGTACGGATTTTTCAGGCGTGTTATGGGGAGTGGAAAATAACGACTGGCGAATGGAACCCACAGAATCTGCGTTGCTTTCCGTAGGCGACATACCTCTGATTGTTCATCGTACGAATTCCAATGGCATCAACGCCGTTCGCGTGCGAATCATTCCAGAGCTGTCGAATCTGATTCAAAGCCCCAATTTCCCGATTTTCATTTATAACGTTCTCAAACAACAGACAGAGGCGTTGCCCGGGCTTCAGGCAAGTTCCATTTCTGCAGGCGAATACTTTGTTTTCTTTTCCAGACAAAACGATCCAACTCCGTTGGAAATCCTTTCCCCAGACGGGAAAAAGAACGTAATTCCATTTCGACTTGGTCAAGCGGTTTTTCAGCCCTATGATATAGGCTTGTATAAAATTGAGTCTAAAGGGAAATCGTATCAGGCGTCCGTCAACGCGCTCAATCGAAACGAGTCTGACCTTCGTTCGCTAAAATCCGGAGAATGGGGCGCTCAATTTTCTGCCGCTCAAAAAGACAGTCAATTCGTTTCGCTTCGCGTTCCCCTGCTTTTGCTGGCTCTGGCGCTGGCTGTCGTACATCAGTTTTTAGCGCGACGAAGCAGTTGATCTACGATTAAAATGAAACAAAAAACGCTCGGCGTTTTTGCGTCGAGCGTTTTTTAATTAATGACTTATTGTTGCTTCTCGAAAGCGTCAATTCCAGTTGGGTTCTTCGCTTTCCTGGCGCTGAATCTCGGCATCGTCTGACGAGAGTTCCAGTGTAACAGGAACTTCTGTTTTCACGCCGTCGCGAATAACGCCGACTTTAACAACGTCTCCAGGTTTGTGCGATTCGATAATCGTCAGGAAATCGTCCGCGCCGTGAATCTGTTTGCCGTCCACGGAGAAAATAATATCAGCGGCAGAACGGTCAAGCGTCTTGAAATTGGCAATCATGTTGCCAACGCGTCGTTTCTGGACGACAATCTTCGGACCGCGAAGTCCAGCGCGAGCGGCGGGACCGTTGTCTTCCATCTGAACAATAAGCAATCCCTTGTCGGTTTGAAGAGCTTTGTTGATTCCAATCGTCGGAACGATAATTTTACCGTGTTTGATAAGCTGTTTTACAACGCGTGAAATTGTATTGGATGGAACCGCAAATCCAACGCCGGCGCTCTGTCCTGTCTTGCTGGCAATAGCGGTGTTCATACCGACCATGTATCCGCGCGAATCCATCAGCGGTCCGCCGGAGTTGCCAGGATTGATAGCCGCGTCAATCTGAATCACCTGTTTAATCATTCGCGATTGCATACGGCTGGGAAGCGTTCGGTTCAAGCTGGAAATAATCCCAACTGTCAGCGTTCGTTCCAGACCAAACGGGTTGCCAATAGCGAAAATGCGCTGCCCCACTTTCAGTTCCGCAGAATTTCCCAGCGTTACCGGGAAGAGTTCGTCTGGATTCGCCCCGATTTGAATTACAGCAATATCGTTAGACGGGTCAACGCCTTTTACCAATGCGGAATACGTTTTTCCGTTAAACAGCGTTACAGTTATTTCCTGAGCTCCGGCAATGACGTGGAAGTTTGTCAGAATAAATCCGTCTTTTGACAAAACTGCCCCGCTGCCTTCGCCTTCTGTTGCAGATTCCGAAAAATACCAGTCCTGACGAACGCTGCGAGTGTTGATGTTGACAACGCTGCGGTTGGAATTCTCGTAAACGCGAATATTAACCATCTCTTCCGGCGTATAACGGCCTTGAGAATTCAGCGCCAGAGGCGCAGCCGAAGGGAGAATATCTTTTCTCGCCGGATCGGTTGGATTAATTTTTACTCTGCCAGAATCGGTTTGTACGGAGTCCGAAGCTCCAGACAAAGCCTTGCTGCGAGTTTGAGCGCACATAGTCCCATTGAGCAATGACATCGCAATCATGCCCAATATCGAACCAAAAATCAGATAAACGCCGCCCAGGAAAACCTGTTTTGACATTCTCATCTCCACTATAAAGGAATCAAATTAAAATCGTCAATAGGAATGACCGCCATCAGATGTCATTCCTCAAAGACTTGACAAAAAGGAATTACTCTTCCGTTACTGTAACCTCGTCCATTGTGTCGCCCTGTTCAATGGCGTCAACAACGTCCTGACCTGAAAGAACGTGTCCGAAAACGGAGTGATGACCGTCCAGCCAAGGCGTGGCAACGTGAGTAATAAAGAACTGAGAGTCGTTTGTATTCGGTCCCGCGTTCGCCATGCTCAATACGCCCGGTCCGTCATGACGAAGATCCGGATGGAATTCATCGTCAAACTTGTGTCCTGTACCGCCGCAGCCGGTTCCCGTCGGGTCGCCGCCCTGAATCATGAAGTCTTTAATTACCCGATGGAATGTAAGACCGTTATAAAAGCCCTTGTTGGCAAGGTCTTCAAAGTTCTTCACCGTGCGAGGCGCCAGTTTGTCGTGCAGTTCAATGCGAATAACGCCCTTTTTCGTTTTAATTGTCGCTACTTTCATAAAAATCTGTCTGTTTAAAGTAAAAAACCGGGGGAGCAAAAATAGCTCCCCTCTCATATTCATACGTTTTAAATTACAAAATGTTCGGAGTGGCAAGAAAAGGAGCTATTAGCTTCTAGCCCCTAGCCGCTAGCTTGTTGATTTGAGATTCTAACCGTAACGGTCTGAACTACGATTGCACAAGCTAATAGCTAGAAGCTAGTAGCTAAAAGCTTCAACTACTACCTACGACCTCTTGTCTAATGACTATTGCCTCAGTCCTGCGGTCCGAAAACGTCGATCGGCTTGACTGGGGATTCGTCTTCAATGGGCTGAACCGGATCGTCGGAGATTTCGCGAACCCAAATATTGCGGAAACGAACCGGGTTGCCGTGATCTTGCAGACGAACCGGCTGCAAAGCGTCGAAGTTATTATACTTCGGCGGCTGAACAAAAGAGGTTTCGCCTTTGATCTGGAGGTGGTTCTGAACCAAAACGCCGTTCTGGAAAACGGTTACGTAACCGGGCTTGACCAGTTTTTCGCCGTCAAAAATCGGACGCATGAAAATGATGTCGTACGTCTGCCATTCGCCCGGTTTGCGGCAAGCGTTGACAGCCGGCGGATTCTGCTTGTAAAGCGCGCCGCACTGACCATCGTAATAAGTCTTATTGATGTAGCTGTCCAAAACCTGGATTTCGTACGGGCCGTAGAAAACGCCGCTGTTGCCGCGTCCCTGACCTTCGCCCTTAACTTCGGACGGAGTAGCGAATTCAACGTGAAGCTGAATCGAGCCAAAAACCTGTTTCGTGGAAACATAGCCTCTGCCGGAATAAACGACGCCGTCTTCAATTTTCCAGTTTTCGCCGTTGTTCCAGGCGGACATATCTTTACCGTCAAACAAAACAATCGCGTCAGACGGAACGTTAGCCGGAGCTGTGGGTTCGGGTCCCGGATCGACTACCGGCGGTTCTTTCCATTGAATTCCGCTTTTCCATTCTTGAGCGTTAACGCTGACAGCCATCATACAGGCGCAAATCGCCGCAATTACAAACAGGGCTTTCTTCATTGCAATTTTCCTTTAACTTGGAGAGTGAAATAAAATCGGTAGGGAGCGCAAGGCGCGCTCGGGTTCTACTTTACATATATTATACACTAAATTCATTTGAATTGGAATACCTGAACAAAAATATACTTTTTCTCATTATTCGCCGCGTTCTGTTTTACTATTGACTTTCCTCTCTATATGGTTTATAATTAATTATAATAAAATAACTATTGAAACCTCCATATAATAGGATATTTATATTTTGTCCGAAGTCAACTACTTGCCTTCTGCTGACCAATACGAACCTTTTGATCGCATTTATCAATGGCGCGGAAACGACCCTGCGTGTGCGGACGCAACGCGTCTGGGCGAAAATGCGCTCAAAGAAGGACGTGTTGCCGCCGTTTTGCTGGCGGGCGGAATGGCTTCCAGACTTGGCTGCGAATTCCCAAAGGGAATGTATCCGATTGGGTTCAACGGAGAATCGCTCTTTGAGATTTTTGCCGATAAACTACATGCGCTGCAAAAGAAATACGGTCGGTTCGTTCCGCTGTACGTCATGACAAGCGACGCAACCGACGAACAGACGCGCAAGTTCTTTCAGGAACAGAATTATTTCGGACTTCCGTCTCAGGACGTCGTCTTTTTCAAACAGGGAAACCAGGGCGCGATTGACATCGCAACTGGAAAGACTTTGTATTCCGCTCCCGGCGTTCCTGCCGTAAGTCCGGACGGACACGGCGGCGTTTTGACCGCGCTGAAAAAATATCGTCTTTTAGACGACATGACCAAACGAGGGATTGAACTGGTATGCTCGTTCCAGGTTGACAACCCGCTTATACCGCTGGCAGACCCCGAATTTATCGGGTATTGTCTTTTCGACCAGGCGGAACTCGCCACGATGGTTATCCGTAAAAACTCGCCGACAGAACGAGTCGGAAACATGGTTAAAAAGGACGGCGTCGTTCAGGTAATCGAATACTGCGATTTACCGCTCAGCGTTGCTGAACTGACTAATTCGGACGGTTCTCTGGTTATTGAGTACGGAAACGTCGCTATTCACGTTTTTCGTCTGGATTTTCTCGTTCGGGTTCTCAGCAACGAGCGCTTTGCCCTTCCGTTTCATACGGTCAAAAAGAAAGTCCCATACTGTAACGAAAACGGCGCGTTGATTCATCCGACTCAGCCCAACGCCTATAAAAAAGAAAAGTTCATCTTTGACGTCTTCCTGCAAGCTAAAAGAATTGCTCTTGTCGAAGGCGCGCGCGGACTCTGCTTTAGCGCTTTGAAGAACTCTCTCAATTCTGACACCGAAAACGAAGAAACCGTCCGCGCCGACATGAAAGCCAGCGGGCTGTTTGTAAAAGAATAAAAAAAGCCCTTGAGAATTTCTTCTCAAGGGCTTTAATATACATAAGGCGGAACTTCCTTGCACCGTAAGCAAGTCGTCTCCAATTCATTTCTAAATTCCTTAGAAAGGAGGTGATCCAGCTGCAGGTTCCCCTACAGCTACCTTGTTACGACTTAGTCCCAATCACAGAGTTCATCTTCGGCGCTTAGGTCCTTGCGGTTCCCTCGGCGACTTCGGATGCCCCCCACT
>JAZRTH010000898.1:0-1481 GCA_045651945.1 Thermoguttaceae bacterium | reverse complement strand
TTTGATCGTCTCGTCCGGTCGTCTGGACTTGAAAGGCTATATGACTGGCGGCATTACAGTTTACGCCTACGCCGTCTTCTCGCCCGGCAACTCCATTGGCGAAGCGACTTACGGAGGGAATTATATTCTCAATGAAGGCGCAACCCTGTTAATGGAAATCGGCGGACAAGGCGTCGACGAGAACGACAGCTTGTATAATAAAGACAATCCTGCTGACGCAGGCAAGCTGATTATTGACGGTCTGATTATTCTAACCTTGGCTGACGACAGTACGTTAAGGGGCGGCGACACGTTTACTGCGATTCTGTCTGGAAGCAACAGCGGCGACGACGGCTTTGGCGACGACCTCCTTAGCCATGTTCAATCGTACTACTTCACCGATTTGCGATACGTCCTGCTGGGCGACGGCAACTATGCGATTACCGGTACTCTTGACCCCAACGCCGTTCCAGAACCGTCGACGTGGGCGCTAATTCTTCTGTGCGTTAGCGGTTTACTCCTTTGGCGGAAGCGAGTTAGAAGTTAGGAGTGAGGAGTTAGGAATTACGCAAGCGTAACACTTGGAGCTGACGTTTACGATAATTCTGCTGGGGTCAATAGCTGCCATGCTGCTGGGGATCGCCAAAACGGGCGTTCCCGGGCTGGGCATGTTCGGATCGCTGTTGATGATTTCAACCTTTGCCGGGCATGAGATGTTCGCGTCCGGGGCGGTTGTGCCGCTGCTGATAATCGGCGACCTGGCGGCGTGCTGGTATTACGGTCGAAATCGTCAGCGGGGAATTCTTCACAAAATCTTCCCGCCGCTGGGCGTTGGACTGGTACTGGGAATGGGCGTTTTGTGCGTCATGGAGAACTCGCAGTTCAAGCTGACCGTCGGCGTTTTGGCGGTGAGCATTTTGCTGTTTGAATTCGCCCGAAAACGGTTCGGCTGGACGGCGATTTCCAGGACGCGCCTTTTCGGCTGGTTCTGCGGAATCATGGCGGGGCTGACGACCATGCTGGGCAACGCCGCCGGACCGGTCGTTTCTGCGTTTTTCGCCTCTCAGGATTTGGACAAACAGAAGTTCATGGGGACGTCGTCCGTTTTTACGCTGTGTATGAACACGACGAAAATCCCGCTGCTCATTGCCGCCACGGCGATTAAGACGCACATGGGTTTCGACGCGGTTCAGGCGCAGATTATCACCCCGACAACGTTCTGGCTGACGCTGATTTTCCTGCCGGGCTTGGCGCTGGGCGCGTTCATCGGGCGGCGTCTGTTCCTGCTCATCCCGGAGAAGGTCTTTATCCCGCTGATTCTAATGCTCAACTTTATTACGGCGGTTCATATTCTTGTAACAGCGTTATAGAACGGACTGCTAATCGTTTTTGCCGTCCAGGTACTGACGCAGGAAGTCAACTTGAGTTTCGTTCATTAACTGCGGCGTCCTTTGGGATTTGGGATTCGTTCTCCAGAGTTGCAACTGATATTTGCGGGTCTG
>JAZRTH010000897.1:0-3313 GCA_045651945.1 Thermoguttaceae bacterium | reverse complement strand
CACGAGATTCGTCTGACGCTGCGTCCGACGAAACTGGGCGATCAGGTCGTGCCTGCGTTTCCCGTCTATTATCAGGAAAAGTCTGGCAAACCGGGCTGCGTGGAAGTCAAACCGTTTAACGTCAAGGTTGTTTCCAAGGTGGCTAAAAGCGAGGACAATCTCAAGGGAATGGGTTCTGAAAATTCTCTCCTAGACGTCAAAAAGAATCTTTTGCCGTATATAATCGCCTCTTTGGCGGCGTTGATTGTGATTGTCATGATTTGGTCGGCGTTTTTCAAACGAAAGAAATCGTCCAAATCGGAAAAGCCGAAATCTCCGTACGAACTGGCGATGGAACGCATGAAAGCCCTGCTGGAATCCGGATTGGCTCATCGCGACGTGAAAATGTTTTACGTGGAACTGACAGGCATCGTCCGGGAGTTTATCGAACGCACGACGCTGATCAACGCTCCGGAACTGACGACCGAGGAATTCCTTTACAAGATCAGTCAGGGGAACGTCTTTTCCGACGTCGAGCGAATTCGGCTAAAGCATTTTTTGGAATCGGCGGACATGGTCAAGTTTGCTCAACACGATCCTGGCGAAGCGGGAATCAATACGGCAATCCATAACGCCGAGGCGTTTATTTGTATAGAGATGGAACAGAAAACAGACGAGGAAGATGAGTTAGGAGTGACGGATGATGGAAGGCGGTAACGAAGCGACCAGCGGTGCGAAACCGCACGGGCAAGTGGATGAGGTTATGCCTCCGAAAAAGCTGATTTCGGCGCTACCCACATCCACTCGGGAACCGACCCTGTCGGGCGGAGTTACGCAGTTCGCCGAAGGCGAACCAATAAGCTTGAACCCGTGTTACGTTCGCCTAACGGCGAATGCGTAATTCCGTTCGCTAACGCTCACTCCATTACCGCCTTTCATCTTTTCGCAAATCATAATATCAACATTGTATCATGAATTTTGAATTTCATTCGCCGTTATGGCTTTTACTGCTTATTCCGTGGACTATCGCGGTTTTGTCGTTTGTCTTTCCGTTTGGGAAACGACGGCAAAGCAGATCGGCGATTTTGTTTCCTGACGTCAGCTCGCTTCGAGAGTTGCCGGTAACGTTTGCTTTGAGAATCAAGCGTCTTTTGCCGCTGGTTCTGTTTTTAGCGGGCGTTTGCGCGATTGTCGCCTTGGCACGCCCCCGGCAGGGAGAAGAAGAATTTCGCGTTCAGACGGAAGGCATTGCTATTGAAATGGTCGTTGACAGAAGCGGGTCAATGCGCGCTCTGGACTTCAAAATCAACGGTCGTCAGGTTAATCGTCTGGAAGCGATTAAAGATGTTTTCAAGCGGTTCGTTATCGGAGACAGCGTGCTGGAAGGGCGTCCCAACGACAACATCGGTTTAATTTCTTTCGGCGGCTATGCGGAAGACCGCTGTCCGCTGACGCTGGATCACGACGCGTTAATCAGCGTTTTGAACGAAGTCAACATCTCCGACCCGATTTACGACGACCGGGGGCGATTGCTCAACGAACATCTGGTTCAGGAAGAAAACAGCACAGCCATTGGCGACGCCCTGGCGGAAGGCGTGGAACGTCTGCGGAACGCGGAAGAAAAATCCAAGATTATGATTTTCCTTTCCGACGGCGAACAGACGGCTGGCGAGCTGACCCCGGAACAGGGAACCGCTCTGGCGAAAAAGTACGGTATAAAGGTTTATACTATCGGAATCGGCTCCAATGGTCTGACGGACGTCCCGACGATGCTTTCCAACGGTCGGGTTATCATGCAAAAGGGAATTATGCGTCTGGACGAAGAGACGCTTAAAAAAATCGCCAAAGAAACCGGCGGCGTTTATTTCAACGCGAAATCGACCAAAGCTCTGGAACAGGTTTATCAGGCGATTGACAAACTTGAGAAGTCCAAAATTGAAGGGCAAATGTACACGCATTACAAGGAATGGTTTACCGTCCCGCTGTGGGCAAGCCTGATTTTGATTTTGGCGTACGTGTTACTAACAACCACGCGATTCAGATCGCTTCCGTAAGGAGTATAATCGGAAAAAATGAACTGGGAGAATCCGGGAATTCTGTCGTTAATTTGGCTTGAGCCGATAATTGTCGCTCTGGCGTATTATTCCTATCGCAGCCGCAAAAAGGCTTTGGACAGGTTTATCGATCAGGACGCTCAAAAGCGTTTGGCGCCCAAACTGTCCGGCGGTCGCGCGGCGTTCAAAACGCTGTGTCTGCTTTTGGCGATAACGTTTTTTATTGTCGCGTTGGCGCGTCCGCGTTTCGGCGTCTATTATGAACAGGTTCAGCGGCGCGGCGCCGACATGTTTATTCTTCTGGACGTGTCAAAGTCAATGGACGCTCAGGACGTCATGCCCAGTCGGTTGGAAAAGGCGAAGGCGGACTGTCTTGACTTGCTCAAGGAACTCAAAGGGGAACGCGTTGGTCTTATCGTCTTTGCGGGAAAGCCGCTTTTGAAAGTCCCGCTGACGACGGATCAGGGCTTTTTCAAACGGACGCTCAAAGATATCGATACGCAGTCCGCTCCGCGAGGCGGCACGCTCATGGGCGACGCGATTCGTCTGGCGATGGAGTCCATGCCGGAACGCACCGACCGGGATCAGGCGATGCTGCTCATTACCGACGGCGAAGACCACGAGTCGCTGCCGGTTGAGGCGGCGACGGCTGCGGCGGCAAAGAAGATGCGCGTCTTTACGATGTCGATTGGCGACGCCAAAGAGGGAGCCAGAATTCCCGTTGTTGAAGGACGCAACAAGTCGTACCTGAAAGACAAAAACGGTCAGGAAGTATTCAGCAAGGCAGACGAAGGGCTTTTGCAGCAAATCGCGCTGGCGGGGTCTGGCGTTTACATCCCAGCAGGAACAAAAACCTACGATTTAGGACAGGTTTACAAAGATACGCTCAGCAAACTCAAGCACGGTTCAGACGGCGTCGAGGAACGAATCCGTTATCGGGAACAGTACCAGTGGTTTTTGGCGGCGGGAATGTTCTTTTTAATCGTGTATGTTTTGATAAACGAGAAACGCGTTACAAGAAACGAAAAACAAGAGACGAATAACGAAAGACGGGAAGTGAAAAACGAAAACCGACAGTCCGCGCTGAGCGCTCCATTGACGTTAATTCTGCTGTTCGTTTTGCTGGCTTCGCCCCAGATGTTACAGGCGGAAACGGTTCCGACAATGGCGTCCGCTCAAAGCGATTACCAAGCGGGTCATTTTACTCAGGCGGCGGAGAAGTATCAGAAAATTATAGACTCTATTACGTCACAGAAAAATCCGCACGCTCAAAAGAAGGA
>JAZRTH010000896.1:0-14211 GCA_045651945.1 Thermoguttaceae bacterium | reverse complement strand
CGACAAGGCGGATGCCTTTAACGCCGGAAGAGTCTCGCCCGGAGGCGCGGACGGTTGCCGCCTGGAATCGAATTGCCATGCCGGTTTGCGTCGACAGAACCAGCTCGTCTGTCTGGGACGTAACGGCAACGTCGACCAGTTCGTCTCCTTCGCGGAGTTTAATCGCTTTCAAGCCGGCTTTCCATGGTCGTTTATAGGCGGAAAGAGCCGTTCTCTTCACCAGACCGTTGGCGGTGGCGAAGGTCATGTAATGTTCCGGCAGGTCGTAATCTCGAACCGCCAGACAGTCGGCAATGACTTCGCCTTTGTCTAAATTGAGCAGGTTGACGATAGCGCGTCCTTTTGCGTCTCGAGCCGCCTGCGGCAGGTCGTAGATCTTCTTCCAGTAGCATTTGCCGAAGTTCGTAAAGAACATCAAATAGGCGTGCGTGGACGCGACGAACAGGTGCTGAATCGGGTCTTCGTCTTCGACCTTGGCGCCTTTGATGCCTTTGCCGCCGCGGCGCTGAGCTTTGTATTCGTCTGCCGGCGTGCGTTTGATGTACCCGTTGGAGGAAATCGAAACGACCATGGTTTCTTCCTCGATGAGGTCTTCCAGGTCGATGTCGCCGATGTCCTGACCGGAGATTTCCGTTCGGCGCTTGTCGCCAAACTTGCGTTTGATGTCGAGCGTATCGCTGCGGACAATCGCCAGAATGTTGGCGTCGTCGGAAAGAATCGTCAAATAGGAGTGAATGTCCGCCATGAGGCTGCGGAATTCCTCGATGAGCTTTTCCTGTTCCAGGTTGACCAACTGCCCCAAGGTCATGTGGAGAATGGCGTCCGCCTGAACCGGGGTGAGCGAGTATTCGTCTTTAATGCCGTGATCTTCGGCGTATTCCTTGAACCCGTCTTCGCCCAGAGCGCGTTCAATCAGCGCGCGCGGACATTGAATTTCCGCCATCAAGCGCGCTTTGGCTTCCTGCTGCGTGGAGCTGGTGCGAATGACCTTGATAACCTCGTCGATATTGGCGTGAGCGAGCATAAGCCCTTCGACGATGTGTTTACGCGCCCGCGCTTTTTCCAGCAGGAAGATCGTTCGGCGGCGAATAACGTTCATGCGGTGCCGCAGGAACTCTTCCAGAATTTCCTTGAACGTCAGCGTTCGCGGCTTGCCGTCTACCAGAGCGACAAAGTTGATAGAGAACGAGCTTTGCAGCGGCGTGTATTCGTAAAGCTGATTGAGAACGACGTCCGGGTCGGCGTCTCGCTTGAGTTCCAGAACCAGACGAACCGGCTCTTTAAGGTCGGACTCGTTGCGGATGTTGCTGATGCCTTCGATTTTGCCCTGATTGACCATGTCGGCAATGCGCTCTTCGACGTTGTCGCGCGTGGTCTGATAGGGAATGTCGGTAACGACGATTCGATGGCGGTTGTTTTTCATCTCCTCAATTGTCGCGGTGGCGCGAATGAGGATGGTGCTTCGACCGGTGTGGTATCCTTTTCGGATTCCGCTTCGTCCGCAAATAATGCTGCCGGTGGGGAAGTCCGGCCCCGGGCACAGTTCGAGCAGTTCGTCAATCGAAACGCCGGGATCGTCAATGAGCTTGACAAGGCAGTCGCAGATTTCGCCCAGGTTGTGCGGCGGAATGCTGGTTGCCATGCCGACGGCGATGCCGTTGGTGCCGTTGACCAGCAGGTTGGGGAATTTTGACGGCAAAACCGTCGGTTCCATTCCGCGGCCGTCGTAGGTGGGCATGAAGTCGACCGTGCCGAGGTTGATGTCTTCCAGCATCAATTGGGCGAAGCGGGACATGCGCGCTTCTGTATATCGCATAGCGGCAGGCGGAAGCCCGGCGATTGAGCCGAAGTTCCCCTGTTTGTCTACCAGAACGTAGCGCATAACCCATTCCTGAGCCATACGAACCAAGGTCGGGTAAATGACGGTTTCACCGTGGGGGTGATAGTTGCCCGACGTATCGCCCGAGATTTTAGCGCATTTGATTCTGCTGGCGCCGGGGGTCAGATTGAGGTCGTTCATCGCAACCAGAATTCGACGCTGAGAGGGCTTTAACCCATCGCGGACGTCTGGCAGAGCGCGGCTGACGATAACCGACATGGAGTACGTCAAATAGCTTTGCTTGAGTTCGTCTGTAATAGACTGACGAATGAGCGTTGTTCCGTCTTTGAAGTTTGCCAGCGCGTTGGGACCGGGAACGTACATATCGGCGTTAGCGGGCGTCTGACCATCGGGCGTGTTGTTGTTATCAGGGGGGAGTTCGTTGGACACGGTGTATGTTTGTTAGTAGTTAGGAATGGTTAGAATTAGCAATTAGCAATTGTCAATTAGCAATTGTCAATTAGCAATTAGCGCAAGCGCCTCATCAATTGATAATTGCTCATTGCTAATTGCTAATTAATATTATAGCGTTTTAGAGATTTTCTGCAAGGGAGAAACGGGGAAAAAGCCGTCTTTTTACCGGGGAAAAGAGGGGATTTTTTGTAAATCAGAACGATTATTGAAACGCTTGCGCGGGGAATGCGGCGGCTTGACGCCGCCTTGTCCAACGACCCGCGGAAAGACTGTGTTCAGTCTGGATCGCGGCAGTCTCTGCCGCCGAAGAAAACGAAATTAAATCCTTTCGTCTTTCTCGTTCTTTTCGTATTTTTCGTCGCTAAAATATTGCGGACTTACGTCCGCGATCCAGTAAGATTTTCGGTTTCGTCGCAGTGCGCGCGCGAGTCTTTGGTGAAGGCGGCGTCAAGCCGCCGCATTCCAACCGCTAAAGCGGTTGCCCGGGAACTCACGTTCCCGGCTCGCCTCTATTTTTCCCACCTAAACGCTCTCAGACTCGCGGCGGGGCAGGGGATGGTTACCGAGCCGTTGTTGACGCGGAATTTCTCGCCGGTTACGCAGTCTGTCAGAACGCCGTTGGGAAGGTCGTCGATTTTGACCCGCTGGTCTGTATAGGCGAGGTTGCAGACGGAGTACCAGACGCGGTTTTGTCCGGCGTCGATTTTTCTGACCCATTCCTGACCGTACTTTTCTTTTTGAATCAAGACGCTGGGCAGGGCGGGCAGGGACAGGAACGCCTGAGTAAACTTCCGGTAGACGTCCGGGAACCCGCGCTGATACGTGTTGCCGCACAGATACCCGATTTGCGTCGGGTCGCCTTTGGCAACGGCGGCGACTTCCGCCAGGACGCTGAACCGCCCGGCGCGTTCGACGTCCGCGACGAAGTAGCCGAGAATCTCGGTTGCCTTCCCGTCGATTTCAGCGTTCATCTCGTTCTCGTTGAGGCAGAAATGCCGAATCGCGGTCAAGCCGGCGCGGGAGCGGAATTGCTCCATGTCCTCGTCGGCGGAATAGAACTTGTTGAACGTATAGGAGAACATGGCGTCGGTTGAGTTCTTAATTCCAGCTGGGTACGCCGGCGGGGTGGAGTGCCCGACTTCGTGTCCGCCCCAGTCCTGCTGCCAGGACAGAATCGATTTCGGGTACATGTGTTTCTCTAACACCTCCGTCAAGGGCAGCTGTTTGACGTACCGCTTTTCGTAACATTCTTCCTGAACTTTCGTTTCCCAGTATTCCGGGTTGTCGTTGACGACGCACATCTTGTAACGCCAGGAGTCCTTTTTCCCTTCGCCTGCCAGCTGGGAGGGAATCGGCCAGCCGGGTTCGGAACTGTCGGCGGTAAAGAGGACGAACGACTTCGGATCGTTTTTCTCTCGCAGGTATTTCGCGACGTTTTCGATGAACTGGGCTCGTTTCGAGAACCACCAAATTCTGTATTTGTCGAGCAGTTGAGAGTCCTTCTGGATGTCCTCTCTTGTAACGGCTTTGCCGCCGTTCGCCTCAGACGCAAACTGTTTGAGGTTGTTGTCGTTGAACGAAACCGGCACGCTTGACGGTCGGCATCGAATCCAGGCGCCGAGGAATTTCGGGACAACCTTTTTCCCGTCCGCCGTTTCCGCGCCGTCTTTGTATTTCAGAACCGTCAAGTCGAGAATTTTCTGGAAGTCCTTCAGCGTGTCGGGGTCGGCAACGTCGACGTTGGCGCGTTCGCACCACCAGATATGCGTGTATTTGTCGCCGCCGGAAAGACGCCTGGCGCGCTTTTGCGAACCGAGAGCCTTGGACTTGTCGCCCCCGATGGCGCCGTAGTACTCGTAATAGGGCAGAATCGGCATGTCGTACTGCGCTGCCAACGCGACGAGATGATCCCACAGGTCGTTGTTAAGCGGCTCGAAAATCCAGCTGTTTCCGCCGTAGGGTTCGGAATTCCAGCCCTGATTGTATCCGAATTCCAGCAGGTCTTTGCAGAAGACGTTGACGCCCATTGCCTTCGACCATTTCATTTTGTACTCGTACCAGTCGGGGATGTTTGTAACGCCTCGATAAACCGGCTGACGCTGTTCAGCGTTCTTTTCCATGGTAACAGCGCCGTCTGCCATCTCTTCCCGCCAGAACAGACGTCGTTTGGGCAAATCCTCCGGCGGATAGTTAATCTTCGCCGTCAGCTTGGATTCGTCTTTGACAGCGTACAGACGAATTGTCGCCGCCGCCGCGCCTTTGGACAGCGGATCTAAATATCCCGGCAGCTGGCTGAGAATGACCCAGAACCCGTCTTCCGGATTGAGTTCCCGCTTGCCGGCTCCGCGATACCGCGTTATCGGGCAGAACCGGTCGTGAAGCCAGAACAGCCCCGACCACGTTTCCAGACGTCCGGACAGCGGCAGGGTAAGCGATTCCGGGTTCGTGTTGACGTACCGCCCCATCAAGGCGTCGCCGACCGTCGTTCCGGTCGAAACGCCGTTAATTGTCTCGTTCCCGCCGTTGTGAACGAAAAACGCCCGGCTGGCGTCCTCGGGAAACTCGACGCACAGAATATACGCCTTCCCCGGCTGAAGATTCAAGCCCTTTCCGACTTTCCACGCCATATACTGAGGCGATTTCTCGTTGGGAGGCAGAATCCGGCACGGACGTCCGCAAAGCGTTTCGACTTTGGACGCGCCCGCAGGGAACTCCGTAAACAATTCAGAATCGGAAACCGCGTCTGAACAGCGGATTTCCTGAACCAAAGTCAGCTCGCCCCATTCCGGGGGAACCGCCGCCTGAGCGGCGCTGACAAACGACAGCAAAGCAAGTAGGGTGAGTGTGATGGTAAGCATGGCGATTAGGGAGTAGGGAGTGAATGAAAGGCGGTAATGGAGCGACCAGCGGGAGCGGAATTACGCAGTTCGCCGAAGGCGAACCAAAACGCTGGTATTACTAATTTGATTTTATCCAATTATTAATCAAAATACAAGACGGTTTTGGCAGTAAAAATCAAAATAGATAAAATGTAGCGATTTTTCCGATAAAATCGATTATTTCGATTAAGTTGAGTTTAACGGCGGACGATAGAGGGGAATAAGGAGCAGTGAAATAGTCTGGAATGAATCCAGCTTTACGCTCCCCGTAACCCCCTAACTTTATATAATGTCAAATCATGCATAGCGTAAATCGGTTTTTTACCCTGTTTGTCGTTCTGGCGGCTTTTGCGTCCGCTCGTTCATTCGCTGGCGAGTTCACTCCCATGACAACGCTTTTCGATTCCGCCGACGTTCAGCAGACGTCCAGTTTAGGCAGTAGGCAAGAGGCAGTAGGCAGTAGTTTAAATGACCTTACAGTCTCTCCAACGTCCCTCGCGGCGCTGCCGAGCTGTCCAGAGGACATTCAGTTTCCTGAACCGACTGACGATGTCGATTTGAAGCTAATTCCGGCTCCGAGCGCTGAGAAACAAGAGACGAGAAACGTGAAGCCAGCTAATTCCATCGAGCAGGTCGGTTTTTATCTGCCGGAGCAAACCGTCATTCCGGCAGCTCCCCGTTCCACGCTTCCAGATCCGTCAATCAACGATCCGAATTTTAATTACCAAATTAATAAGAAGCCGGTCAAAGTCTATTCCAACGCGATTGCTGCAACGCCGCAGCCGACTTCTGTTCCCGCAGACGTCAAGGCGATTGTCGAAACTCCTGTTACTGCCCCTGTTGCGAATCCGTTTGCTCAGGAACCGACAGTGGGGTTAGGCAGTAGGCAAGAGTCAGTAGGCAGTAGTAATTTTCCTCTCGCAACTCGCAACTCGCAACTCGCAACTAATCCTCAAGCCGCGCCCATGGAGCCGATCGTTGAAGGGTCGAATCCGCAGATGTTCCGAGAAGACTTCGACTATCAGCAATTCCGAGCGGAAATGATAGGCGAAATCGACAAGCATGCCTGGACGTCCGGCGACTTCCAGATTATTCCCTACGCCAAACTGTGGGCTAGTATGTCCTACGAAACCAAGCCGACGCAAATCGGATCCGCTCCGTTTTTTGTAACTCAGCCGTCCAATACGGGCAAACAGGCTCACGTCGATTACCGCGGTACGATTTTGGGCTTCAACATGAAAGCCAAGAATTTGTCGCTCTGGCAAGGTTCAAAGGTCATGGGAAAAGTGGAGTTTGACCTTCAAAGAACAATCGATTTCGACAATAAAACGACCGTCCATTTGCGACACTGCTATATAGAAGCGGTTTCAGAAGACGCTCGTTTGCTGCTCGGTCAGACGTGGGATGTTGTGTCTCCCTTGATGCCGGGAACGCTGATGTATTCCGCCGGCTGGATGGACGGCAACGTCGGATACCGCCGCGCCCAGTTCCGACTGGAACGCTATATTAACGTTTCACCGTGCTTCCAATGGAAACTGCAGGGTAGCCTGAGCGCTCCGTTCGCTGGCGATTCCAACGGTTTGCTTGGCGCTGACTATCGCTTAAAATACGGCTCCTGGCCGATGGTTCAGGGACGAATTGCCGCCGTGCTGGGTTATCGTCATTGTCCGCAAAAGCCGATGGAAATCGGATTTGCCGCTCACATTGGCGAATTCCAATACGGTAAAACAACTCCCGGTCCTGAAGATACAAACTACACCGCCAAAACGTGGGGTATTTACCTCGACGCCTATGTTCCAATCACCTGCTGGTTTGGCGTTCAGGGCGAACTGTTCAAAGGCGAAAACATGGCAATGCTTCTGGGCGGAATCAATCAGGGCGTTATGAGAAGCGCTGCTGAAACGCCGGAATCAATCGCCGCTCAGGGCGGGTGGATTAACCTCTGGTTAAGTCTCAACGATTATACCCAGTTCCGCGTTGGATACATGATCGACGACCCGCAAGGCCGCATAGATGAAATTGCTCCTGGCTCTGCATTGCAAGCGCGAACGCTCAACCACAGCCTGTTTGCCAATATCAAATGCGACATCACAAAACTGTGGTGGATTGGCTTGGAATACAGCCACGTTGAAACCAGTTGGAGGGGAAAAGAAACTGGCGTGTCCGCCTGCGACCGCGTCGACTTTGTCAGCTACTTCTCGTTCTAAGATTTTTAGGCAGTAGGCAGTAGGCAATAGGCAGTAGATGAATCTTTACTACTGCCTCTTGCCTATTGCCTTTTGTCTCTCCTTGCCCCCTTTTCAGATTTTTAAAAATTGGTATTATATATCTAAACGTTTTTTTAAAAAATCCAAGGAGGAATTCAGCCATGAGTATAATGGCGTTTCAGTACAAAGTCGTTTCGGAAGCTCCGATTCTGGTTGCTTATAACAGAGATGAACATATAGAACGTCAATCGCAGCCGCCGAAGATTCAGTCCGGGCGTCCGCGAGTGATTTGCGGCATCGATCGTAAAAGCGGCGGAACCTGGTTTGGGATTAATCAGCATTCCATGTTTTGCTGTTGTCTTAACCGGTTTAAGAAGGACGTTCCCTTTGCTCCGCGTTCTCGAGGCTTGCTGTGCCGAGAGCTTCTCAATTGCCATTCTGCTCAGGAAGCGGCTCAGATGGCAATGTCTGAACTGGATTCCGGATCGTATGCAGGCGTAAACTACGTTGTTGGCGATATGAATTCCGCTCATTGCATTTATGGCGGGAACAAGATTGAATGTATCGACATTCAGCCTGGTCTTCATATCTTTTCTAATGGAAACATGGACGACCCCTACGACGAATTGCAGGATTTCTGCCGCCGTCAGCTGACGTTGTCCCGCCTGGACACGTCCGTGGCATTCCTTGCGGTTTCCAGCCGAACGTTCTCCCGCAAGGCAGAGTTCCCCGGTCGAAAGTCTCTCATTTTAGAGGGCGACACGTATCAGACGGTTTCGTCGATTTTGCTTTCGCTGACCGCCAGTAAACACGGCGCGATTCTTCAGTACGCCCCCGGCAACCCTGGCGACGTCAACTTTGACGACCACTCCGCGCTGCTGCGACAGGTCTTGTCAACCGACAGAAGCTCGTCAAAAGCTCAAAACAACGAGAATTAGTTCAAGTTCATACAAAATAACTGCTTAGAAACGCTCCCGCTGGTTGTCTTATTACAGACTTCGCGGGAGCGTTTTTATTGGCTGTGCTCACAGACAGGAAGTAAATATAGACAGATTTAACAATATATAATTGCAGTGTAGACTCTAAATATTTCTCTGATCGCATAATTTGCGTAAAAAATATTTCGAAAACGCCCATTTGCGTAAAAAAGTTCTGAAAGCTCCCGTTTTTGTAAAAAAAGTTTCGAAAAGGGCTGATTTTGTAAAAAAAGTTTCGAAAGTTCTTGCAAAAGAAACGGTTTTCGTCGCCGCAAGAACTTTGATTTTCTCACGGACGACGAGGTTGAGCAGTTGGAATCGTCATTTCAGGAGAATTGGGGCGAGTCTTTCGACGCGCCCGACGATTCTCTTAACAGATAATTAAGTCAAACGGGAACTTACAGGTCAAAGACGTTCTTTTCTTCTTCGACTGGCGCTTCTTTGGCTTTTTGAAGTTCTTCGCCGATAGTTCGTTTCAGTTCGTTAAGTCCCTGACCGGTTACGGAGGAAATGAGCAGAACGGGTTTTTGAGCGTATTCTTCCAGTTCCTTTTGAACGTCCTCGGCGCCGGGCAGTTCCGCTTTGGTAACGACGAGGATTTCCGGTCGCTGGCAGAGTTCTTCTTTGTACAGTTCCAGCTCCTTGCGGATATTTTTGTAATTGTCCAGAGCCGTTGTGCCGTCCATCGGATCGGGTTCAACCAGATGGACGATAATTCCCGCCCGTTCGATGTGTCGGAGGAATTCATGCCCCAGCCCGACGCCTTGAGACGCGCCTTCAATCAATCCGGGGATGTCCGCCATGAAAAAGCCGTGGTCAAAGTCGATTTGAACCCGTCCGAGATTGGGAATTTTTGTTGTAAACGGATAGGACGCGATTTCCGGCCGCGCGGACGAGAGACGCGATAATAGCGTACTCTTGCCGGCGTTTGGCTTTCCTACCAGCCCGACGTCGGCGATAACCTTCAGTTCCAAAATCAGATTGCGCTGTTCGCCCTCCGTTCCTGGGGTGCAGATTCTCGGAGCGCGGTTTTGCGCCGTTTTGAATCGGACGTTCCCTTTGCCTCCAACCCCGCCTTTGGCGACGTTGACCTTATCGCCCGGCTTAACGAGGTCTTGGAGGACAAAGTCGTTATCCGCATCTCGGACGACGGTTCCCACGGGGACGGAAATATACAGGTCTTCCGCATTGGCGCCGGTGCAGTTGTCGCCAGCCCCGGGACGTCCGTTTTGAGCGCGGATAAACTTTTGGTGCGACAGGCTTTCCAGCGTGTTCATTCCGTCTGTTGCGACCAGAAAAATCGAGCCGCCGCCTCCGCCGTCCCCGCCGTCAGGACCTCCCTTTGGAACGTATTTTTCCCGTAAAAAACTGACGCAGCCGTCGCCGCCGCGGCCTGCTGACACTTTAATTGTAACTTTATCTACAAACATGGTTTAATTGCTGGTTATAAACAGAAAAATGTTAATTATTATACAATTAATATTGTATTACGTTTGATTCTACTCTTTTGCTCGATTGTACTCGAAAAAACTTTGACGTCAATAGGGCGGTATAATCGTTAAAGTTTATCTGTTTTAGTTAATCATAACAACTGTCATAATTATAATGTTCGGAAACTTTGTCAGAATAAGTCTAATCCATCTTAAGTGTAGACTTGTTAAATACCGATAGTCCAAACGTAAAGAAAAACTTGCGCGTTAATCCAGAATGAAAGCAAGGCGGATTCTTTACAATGGGTATGTTGTTTTTGGCAAAATGGAATTTGTCGAAACATTCAATATCGAAATTCAATCGCAAGATTGCCAAACGCTTTTCCCATTCTCCTGGAAAAGGGGTTTTCCTTGAGTCGGGAACGTTTGTATTTCCAATAACATTCGTAATGCGTTGGATGTAATCAGGATTGATTTTCAACTCGAATTGTCAATAGCGCCGCAATTCGTTTTAATTTCTGCAAGGAGATTTTTCAATGAAGAAATCATTTTTGTTTTTATTAGCTTTAGCGATAGTCTCGATCGGCGTCAGTTACGCCGCGGATTGTGACGTTGCCGCGCCCTCTTGCGCTCCCGCGCCGACTTGTGGATGTGCGAAATGCGGAAACGTTTTTTCTGGCATGTTTGAATGCTGCAATAACCGTTGCGGTCAACAGCCTGCCTGTTCAAGTTGTGGAAGCCCAGTCAATGCTTGCTGCTGCAACAAAGTTGGCTGCGCTCCCTGCGCCAGACCCTGCCTGGCTCCGTTGTTCCAGCCGCGCTGCACGTATGAAAAACCTGTATGCAAAAGCGACTGGTATCCTGGAAAGAATATTTGTATTTTGAATTGCCTGTTTGGTTCGTTGTGCTGCGATCCCTGCGTTACAAAATGCGATCCCTGCGCTCCGAAATGCTGCGCCCCGAAGTGCGATCCTTGCGCTCCGAAATGCGATCCTTGCGGTCCCTGCACCGTTGGAAATCGCTGCGGAAAACTGAGCTGCGGGTTCTGCGGCGCGAAAGCCGCTTGCGCTCCTGCCGTTGCAGTAGCCCCGACTCCGGCGGATCCGAACGCCGCTCCGGAGGTTGCGCCTGCCGCTCCAGCTCCCGTTGCCGCTTGCGCTCCGTGCGATCCTTGCACCCCGACTTGCGGTCCCTGCGCTCCGAAATGCGCTCCGGCGACTTGCGCACCGTCATGCAATCCCTGCGCTCCGGTAACTTGCTGCGAAGTCGACTGCGGTATTGTTGAAGAATGGTATCCTGGAAAAGGCATTATCAACTTTTTCAAAGTTTTGACATGCATGGATCCGTGCAATACCTGCGCTCCGAAATGCGCTCCGACAGCTCCGGCTTGCGGTTCCTGCGCTCCGAAGTGCGAACCCTGCGCTCCGAAATGCGCTCCGGTAGCCACTTGCCAAGCTCCGCAAACGTGCTGCGAATTCCGTCCTTTCGGCGGTCTGTTTGCTGACCTGTTCGCCTGCCGTTGCTGCTGCGAACCCTGCGTTCCGAAATGCGATCCCTGCGCTCCGAAATGCAAACCCTGCGCTACGAAATGCTGCGCCCCGAAGTGCGAACCTTGCGCTCCGAAATGCTGCGCCCCGACCAGCGCTTGCGCTCCGGCTGTTCCTGCTGCGACCATCGCTTGCCAACCCGCTCCAGCTGTTGCTCCAGCCGCTGAACCGACTGTTGAACCTGCGCCCGCTCAGGACAAAATCCTTCCCGATCCGACGGAATCTGTAAACTCGAAATCAATCCTGTCGCCGTCTGAAATGTCAACGGCTTCGTTAGGAAGTATTACTGAATGAGTTATAAGTAACTAACAATTGAACGGCGCCAAAAGCGCCGTTCTTGTTTTTTAAACTGGGTTGATTCTTTATAATAAAAACGATTCTTTAATTCCATTTGCCCTTTCTCCCCATTTATAACATTGGAAAAGAGAATTCTGACTGTTTTTCTTTAGAATTTTCAAAAAAACGCCTCCCGGGTCTTGCAAAAGCATTTCAATCGAGTAAAATGATAATAACTATTCAATATTGTCATTTACAACTCGTATAAATTTATCACTTTTTTTAAGGAGAAGCGTTTATGGCTCGACCCGTTACAATGTTTACCGGTCAGTGGGCGGATATCCCGTGCGAAGAACTGGCTCAGAAATTTCAGGAATTTGGCTTTGACGGCATGGAACTGTGCTGCTGGGGCGACCACTTTGACGTTCACAAGGCGTTGGAAGATCCCAACTACTGCGACGAAAAGCACGCTCAGCTGGAACGTTACGGTCAGAAATGCTACGCAATCAGCAACCACCTTCGCGGTCAGTGCGTTCTGGACAAAATCGACGAACGCCACAAGGGCTTCCTGCCGGCAGAGGTTTGGGGCGATGGCGATCCGGACGGAGTCAACCAGCGCGCCGCTGAAGAAATGAAGCGCACCGCTCGCGCCGCTCAGAAGTTTGGCGTCAAGGTTGTCAACGGATTCACCGGTTCGAGCATTTGGCAGTGGATCTACTCCTTCCCGCCGGTAACTCCGCAGCAGATTCAGGAAGGCTACGACCTGTTTGCCGAACGCTGGAATCCGATTCTGGACGTCTTTGGCGAATGCGGCGTCAAGTTCGCGTTGGAAGTTCACCCGACGGAAATCGCGTTTGACATCTACTCCGCCAAACGCGCTTTGGAAGCGGTTAACTACCGCCCGGAATTCGGCTTCAACTTTGACCCCAGCCACCTGATTTGGCAAGGAATCGACCCCGTCGAATTCATTCGCGAATTCCCGGATCGTATTTTCCACTGCCACATCAAAGACGCTATCGTCAACCTCAACGGCAAGACGGGCATTCTCGGTTCTCATCTGGAATTCGGCGATCCTCGCCGCGGTTGGGAATTCCGCTCGGTTGGCCGCGGCGGCGTCAACTTCGAGGAAATCATTCGCGCTCTCAACGCCATTCATTACGATGGTCCGCTGTCCGTCGAATGGGAAGATTCCGGCATGCAGCGCGATCAAGGCGCCATGGAATCCCTCCAGTACATTCGCGACAACCTGCAGTTCAGCCCGTCGGACATCGCGTTTGACTCCGCGTTCGACAAGCAGGACGTCTGATAACAGGTTAGTTCCATGAATTGGGAACGCGGTCTGTTCCCGTAAGATACAAAAACGCTCTGGCTGTGTTTTACAGTCAGAGCGTTTTTTTAATGATTGGTTAATTATTCTGGTTTAACGATTTCCGAACGAACCCGATCCGTTGGTGTTGCTCGTCGCGCTGGTTGAGGACGTTGTTGTCGTTGTCGTCGAAGCAGCAGGGCGGGGCGTGGTTGTCGGTTCTGTTTCAATGCGTGACATCTCAGCCGCGTTGCGATTCTTCAAGCTGGCGTCGTACGCGCTTTGGGCGGAAAGCAGCGTCAGGAAGAACGCGACGGATCCGATGCACAGGTCAATTCCGAACAGGAAGCCGGAAACCCACGGGACGTCAAAGGCGGAAATCCAGGCGATGACGATTCCCAAACCGGCGGAAATGATGCCGCTGATGAACATGAACGTGTACGAAAAAGTCGAGTACCGCGGGAACGAAAACAGCTTCATCACGCCTTCAAACAGGAAGTACAATCCCAAAATAAGGGAGAATACGAACAGCCCGATGCTGGGAGTGAAGTACATCAAAATTCCCGACGCGATGCCCAGTCCGCCGACAGTGGCGAGCATGACGCGATTCAAAGCCGGCGGCCATTCAAAGGACATTAAAATGAACGTCGCGCCTGCAATAATCATCAGCGTGCCGATGTACATCGGGGCGACGGCTCCGAAAAATGCCGGAGAAATGATTCCCAGTACGCCCAGCGCCAGAAGGACGATTATAGTCATCAGAGACAGCGGCGTAACGTGTGGATGTTCCATCCCAGCCAGCCGATTCTCAATCCACTCTTCGGCGCGGCGGTCAGCTTTTTCCATGATGCTGTAAACTTTGTTGTTGGTTGTCATAACAAACCCTTCCTTAAAAAAGAAAAAACGATTAAAGGCCGACAGGCTCTCGCCGCCTGGTTCGCCGGACTGTTATAATCCGACCGCCTTGTGAATTCTGCAATAATCATAGAAATGGAGTCAAGGACTGAAATAAGAAAAATCAGAAAGAAGGGCGCACGCAGAGTTTTCCGATAACCATAGATTCATCCGGATAGACGAAGTATAATAGACTCTGGGAATAATTCGTCGCGACAGCGACAGCGGCCGTTAGTCCGCTTTAGTCCCGAAGGGACGACATCTCTATAACCGGCGGTTTTAACCGCCGGGGGGAGACGAATCAATATAAAATCGCGAAATACGCTTTTGCTTCCCCGCCCCCGCTGGGGGCGCGGGGGGAAAAGCGGGTAAAGGGACGGGGGGTAATTAAAACCATAATCC
>JAZRTH010000895.1:0-4060 GCA_045651945.1 Thermoguttaceae bacterium | reverse complement strand
GGGTCGTTATGACGTCGATACAGAATATTCGTCTCGTTCAAGCCGTAGTTGGCGGGGAAGCCTTCGTGACGGTACTTTTCAATCTGCTCTTCTCCCAATACCGGATCAATCATTCCATACTGCAATACGTGGTCATACTCTTTGTACAGGCAATCCAGCGCGAAATGAGTTGGAACCAGAAAATCCGTCTTTCTCCGCTGAATTTCCTCGAACAGCCACGGCGTTAAAATGTTGACGTTCGCGTCCAGATAAATGCTTTCTTCGTATTCCGGGAAAAAGCAATGAGCCAGAATTTTGTGACGCCGCGCGTTGCGAATAACGTCTAAATCGGTAAAAACCAGCGGGCGAATATCCCAGATTCCAAAGCGCTGCTGAGCGATAAGCTCCTCGTCGTCCGTAAAGCAGACGTAATCCCAATCGAAATCGGTGTAATGAAAACACGCGATTTCCGACAGGTCGTCGTACCGGTTGGTAATGCACGTATAGACGACTTTTTTCGCCTGACGCTTGCTTTGCGCCTCGCGGAAGTCGGCAATCGTCTTTTCAGACGGTTTATAAACGTTTGCCAGCGGATAGCGGCCGTATCGCAAATAATGCGACAGCGGATTGACAGGCAAATCCGGCCGCCGTTCCATATATGCGACGCCGTCAAAGCGTTCAGACGGGTTGAACCCCTTCTTCCACCCTTCCCGCATGTAATGATCCAGTGGCGTGTCGTCTCCTCGCCGCCCCCAGCCGGACTGACGAATATAATACTCCTCGTCCCACAGCCCGGACTGCAAAATCAAAACCTTGTCTTCCAGATACTGCAATCGGGATTCCATGTCGGCGTAAATCTTGCCGAACAAAAGTCGATAGATGCGTTTGAGGAAACTTTTCACGATAAACTCTGCTTATAGGAACTTGACGTTTAACAATGCTTTCAAAGGACGGCCTTTGGTAAAACCAATAAATCGCCCCATTTCTTATCCCAATCGGACGGCGTAATTTTCATCAAACCCGCTTCCGGGAAAAAGGTCAATTCTCCAAAAACAAGCTTGTTTTCACAAATATAAAAATCCACTCGAACAAACGGGAACGGCTTGGATAACTGCGCCGCCAATTCCAGCGATTTTTCCAGTAAACCGGGACGTTCAACGGAACAATTAAACGTTGGATAATTAATGGAAACGTCCATTACGTTCCAATTTAAATCATAAACGCATCGTTTATGATCGGTAAACCTCCCGACGTCAACCCATAAAAAACGGGGTTCGCCATTAAAGCACATTATTTTATAGTCGTTAATGTCTGAACCAAGATATTTTTCACAAGTTATTTTGGGCTGTATGTCTTTATAACTGGACTCTAACGAAAAATAATAATGATTGCATAACGGCTTTAACCAGCTTCGCAGCTGCTTTTTATATTCTCGAACGTTGATCGAACTTTTATCTGAACATATTAAATTCTGACCTGATCCCCAATTGACTTTCAATACAAACTGATTGGGCAAAGAATCAAAGTCAATTTCATTTACCGAATCGTATACGCCAATCAAATCGTTTAAATACTCTTTTCCAATGGTTTGCTCAACGTACTGTCTGACGGCGTATTTGTCAGCGCATTGAGTCATTAGCGGATTGCTGTAATAAAACTTGAGCCATTGCAGTTTTTGACATAACGTTTGCGGATTTTCAAAGTCAAACGTTTCGCCAAAAAAGATTTCATAATCGCGTAATATTGCGCGTTTGCGTCCTTCAGCTGAATTGGCAAAAAACTTATGAGACAGCAGCCGAATATAGGGTTTGCTGCATTTACTGTCAATCCACAACGGTAAATCGTACCGTAATTTATAGTACAGCGATTTTAACGGTTTCAATAACATATCAGTGGTTGATATTTCCAAAATGACAGTAATATGACATTATACCCAAAATCGAGCCGCACCCTGACGCCATGATCGCCAACGCTCGGCGCGGTTTATAAAACAGCTTTGGAACTGCGAAAATGCAGGAGCCAAAAGAACGTAGCGCTCTTTTGATATTCACCTTGGCGCCTGCTAACCGATAATAATACATTCTGTATATTTTCGACTGAAAGAAGCCCTCTCGATAAGAACGTTTCCAATAGTACGAAATATTGCTCCGTTCTACTGGATAGAATTCATACGTAACAGGTTTCAAAGACTGTATGATCTTCGTTCCCTGTTTTTGAAACAGGTAAAACGTGCATTCTGTATCTTCCCCGCCGGTTTTACCAAACGATAAATCAAAGGGGAATTCGCGAGTTTTAAGCGTCGAAAGTCGAAATAGCGTGCAGCCTGTTGCCGTCGATTCTACAACCATGCCCTCGCGCCAATACTTGCGAAAATCAATCAATCCTTTCATGGATTCAGGATACCCATCGGAATATTCCGGCAGCGTCAGACCATGAACCACGTCAGCATTGTATTCCCGCTGGACTTCGACCAGTTTTTCCAGCCAATCGGGTTCAGCCCATTCATCGTCGTCGATAAAGGCGAGGAATTCCCCGCGGCATTGAGCAGCGCAACGGTTGCGAGCTATGGAAATGTTCGGCTCCGGTTCGCAATAATAGCGAATCTCGATTCCCTTTTCCTTCGCCTCATCTGCTATCTGTTCGATAACCGCCTTTGATCCCTGCGAGGCGTCGTTTTCCGTTACGACAATATCAAACGGAAACGACGTCTGCTGGTCAATAAGGCTCCTGAGGCACTTTGCAATGCCTTCAGGACGCTTATACGTACAAACTCCGACAGTTACCAGCGGGGGTGTGGGTTGGGACATGTTACTGGTTGTTAGTGCATAGTGGTTAGTGGTTAGGGCGCAAGCGTCTTAATAAACTTACCACTTACCACTTAAAACTTACTACTGCCTACTGCCTCTTGCCTACTGCCTTACTAATCTCCGTATCCGTTTGGATGATTCTTGTGCCAGTTCCAGGCGGTTTCGACAATCGCTTCGATACTGGGGTACTTCGGTTCCCAACCGAGTTCTTTGCGAATCGTTTCCGACCCGGCAATGAGCGTCGCGGGGTCGCCGGGGCGGCGGTCGACGACGTCGGCGGGAATTGGATGTCCGGTAATCTGTCGAGCGGCTTCAATAACCTGTTTGACGGAATAGCCGGCGCCGTTGCCGAGGTTGTATTTTCGGCTTCCGTTATCCAAATCGTTCAAAGCGAGAATGTGAGCCTGAGCGAGGTCTTTGATATGGATATAGTCTCGAACGCAAGTTCCGTCCGGCGTATCGTAATCGTCGCCGAAAATCTTGAGTCGATCGCGCTGTCCCAACGCCACCTGCAAGACGAGCGGAATGAGGTGGGTTTCCGGGTGATGGTCTTCCCCGCGGGTTTCAGACGCCCCCGCCGCGTTGAAATATCGCAAAGCGCAGTATTTGATCTTGCCGGTTTTGTCCAGCCAATGCAGGAACCGTTCGATAATCGCCTTGGATTCCCCGTACGGGCTGCCGGGAACGATGCGTTCTTTTTCGGTAATCGGGATGGTTTCCGGGTCGTCAAACAGGTTGGCGGTTGACGACAAGATGAACTTCCGGACGCCGTGTTCGTCCATGCTTTCCAGCAGCCGCAGCGCGTTAGTAACGTTGCAGTCCAGATACTTAAACGGATTCTGCATGGATTCCCCCACCAGAGAATAGGCGGCGAAATGCATCACCGCTTCGATATCCGGGTGCGCCTCGAAGGCAGCGTCGATTTGCGCCTTGTCTGCCAGGTCGCCCAGAATAAACATCGCGCCCGGATGAACCGCCGCGCGATGTCCCTGAAACAGGTTGTCGAAAACAACAACGTCGTAGCCGGACTCGACCAGCATTTCCGTCGCCACAGAACCAATATACCCGGCGCCGGCGGTTACCATTACTTTCATCTGAATTCCTTTGTATCAGCTGTAAAATAAAATGTATACGCATACCCAGTCAGAAAATACCGTTTCCGACTGACGCTAACCTATAATTCAACAAATATATTATACAACACGATTACAAAAAGTCAAGAAAATATTGAGAGAGAAGGGAGATTTTTTTCGGAGTGCGGGAGCAAAGCTCCC
>JAZRTH010000894.1:0-15189 GCA_045651945.1 Thermoguttaceae bacterium | reverse complement strand
TTTATTCTCGGCAGTTCTCCAGCTACAAAGGAAGTTGACGTTAAATCTTTAACACTCGATGGCGGTACAATCCACTTCGATATAAACAACAATACTGGATATTACGATTCCGACTGGCTTACTTTTACAGACTCCGTCAATTTGAATTCCGGCGTAATTGATCTGTCGTTCAATTATGCAGATGAAGATCAATGGTGGGCTAAAGCTGGTTCATCGCCAATTCAGCTTATAACAACCGAGAAAGGCGGTTTGGTAGGGGATATCGGCAGCAATATGCAGGTAACTGTCTCCGGTTTTCCAACAGCAAGCTGGACGCTGACTAAGGATAGTAATAATATTTTCCTGTCTGCAACTGACGTTCCCCCGGGAGAGGGTCCGTTCTGGTTTGCCAATTCAGACGACATCACTGCCAGCCAGTGGACGATTGATGGAAGTGAAAAATACGGCGCCAAGCTCATTACTGGCGACAACTATAATATTACGTATCCCAATCCTGTTAAAATGGACGCCAACGGCACTGTCGAAGTTGCTGAAAACTACGAATTGACGTTTGGCGGGCAGGTTTCCGGTACTGGCGCGGTCGACAAGCTTGGCGCTGGTACGCTGATTCTGTCTCAGGCTCCAGCGTACACCGGCTCAACAAAGATTTCAGCTGGTACGCTGGTTCTGTCGGCTGGTGGAACGCTGTACAATCTTGCTGGCGAAGGCAATCTGGACAACAACGGTCAGGCGGTTACCATTAATAATACGGAAGACTCGCAGTTCTCCGGCGTTATTACCGGCGCAGGCGCTTTGACCAAAGCTGGAAACGGAACGCTGACCCTGTCTGGCGCTAACGACTATGCCGGCGGAACGACTATTTCTGCTGGAACGCTCAAGGTAACCGGCGAAGGCGCGCTCGGAACCGGGGCTGTTAATAACAGCGGCATTTTGGAATTCGCTCCTGGCGAGGGAGAAACCATGTCGATTGGTTATACAATTACCAATAACGGCGAAGCCAAAACGGTTAAATCCGGAGCGGGTAAGTTGACAACCAGTACCTGGATTAATAATAACGTCGATCTACAGGAAGGAAGTCTTGAAATTACAGGCAATATGGGCAACGGTAAGCGATTTAACGGTCAGATTACAATTGCCGAAGGCGCGACGTTGTTATGCGCTACTCACGACTCGCTGGGATACGGTTCGTCTACTACCAAAATGTACATCTACGGTACGATGGACAACAATACTGGAAATGAAACGCTCAACAATACCGAGCTTCACATGTACGGCGGTACGGCATCGTCATCCGGCGGCGGCACGTACGACGTATTGAACGAAGGCGTTAAATTCTATTCTTACGCTTTGGACGGCGCGACGGCTGCGAATCCCACCGTTTCAACGATTTCCGGTCCTATCAGACTTCGCACCGATGGAACGTTTGAAATTACTACAGCCGAAAATTCTCAGCTTAATTTGACGGGCGTAATTTCGCGGTACTCCGGCAACTGCACTATTAAAAAGCTCGGCGAAGGAACGTTGTACATAAACAATACAAACACATTTACGAATCCGTTTACAATTGCAGAAGGGCTTGTTATTGTTAATTCTCCAAATAAATCAACAGGCTCTTTCGGAACTGGCGTTGTAACGATTGAATCCGGAGCGACTCTGGAAGCGCACCAGCATAACCCGCTTGGCTACGGTTCGCCGAACGACGTAATCATTCGCGGTACATTCATCCCCGCAACGTATACTCATATTACAAACTTAACCTTGGAAGGCGGCGTTATTGAAACGGAATACGCATACAACTCCAGCGGCACGGGCTTGGACTTCGGCGCTCGAACCGGTACGATTACGTCAACCGGAGATTCGATTATTAAATGCCGAACCAATATCAATAACACGGCTACAGTAACGTATGACGTTCAGTCTGACGCATTGACCATTAGCGGTCAAATTAAAGGCGGCGGCGGATTCACAAAAACTGGCGCGGGAACGCTTGTTTTGAGCAGTCAGGACAGCAATTATACTGGCAACATTACTATTAATGGCGGCAAACTCAAGGCAACGTCCGGCTGGAAGAGTTCCAGCACGTCTCCGTTAGGAAGCGTTACCAGCGCTAAAACGATTACTGTCAACGAAGGCGGAGAACTGGTTCTTGCCGCTCAGGATATTTTCATTAACGCTCACAGCGAAAGTCCGTTCAAATTCGTTGTTGACGGTGGAAAGATTTCAAACGAGGGCGCAACGTATAACTATCTTACCAACCTGACAATGAGAAACGGCGCAAACCTCCACGCTGCCGATGGAAATGCAACATGGAAAACATACAAACTGCATAACTTAAAAGTCGAACGCAATGCTGACGACACCGCCGGCGCTCCTGTAACTATTACGGCAGATCCGGATAAACCTAACGCCGTAATTGGTTTTGGAGGGGCCAGCAGCGCTATCAGTGGGGGAACTTCAAAATCGACAATTACTGTCGAAGAAATTACCAGTGCGAACGCAGCGGTTAATGATAACGTTTCTGACCTTGTTATTTCTGCTGTGATTGTCGACCCGACGTACCAAACATCCGGCGCTCTTAAACATTCAACGGAAATTATTAAAGCCGGCGCTGGCACGATGGAACTGACGGCGGTCAATACGTATACCGGTCCAACGACCGTTTCAGAAGGTACGCTGCTTTTGTCAAGTACTGGACGGCTGGCGTCTGCAAACGTTACAGTGGGAGAAAACGCGGCATTCCAGACCGGAGCCAGCATTGGTTCAACAAACGTTGCCCTCAATGGCGGTTCGTTTATCATTGGCGAAACTTCTGATTCGGCGAGTATCACTGCTGCGTCTTTGACCATGAACGACGGCGCGATTTACTTCGACTTCAACGGCTACACCGCTGCGGCTGACGATTACGATCTTCTCACGACGAATTCCGCAACGCTGGCTTCTGGAATTGTCAACCTCACGTTTAATAATGGCGACGAAACCTCGTGGTGGAACAACAGTACCGACAGCGGCTACGTTTTGATTAATTCTTCTTCAATGGGCATTGATCTGAACAGCGTTCAGCTGTTAGTCAACTCGGCTGAAACAGACAGCTGGTATCTGACAACGGCAGACAACAACCTCGTTCTGATGAAGCTGGACGGACCGGAGCCGCCGGAACCGCCGGTAACAGATCCGTACTACTACGCCAATACGGCTGATATTTCCGCCGCCAAGTGGACTATTGACGGCGTCAACAAGAAGGGCGTCAAGTTCCTCGAAGGCGACAGCGCAGCGACGTATGCCAATCCGGTTGAATTGAACATGAACGGATTGTTTGATATCGCCGCTGATCATAATCTTACGGTAACAGGAGCGATTTCCGGCGCTGGCGGGCTGAACAAGTCGGGAGAGGGAACGCTGACGCTGTCAAACAACGGTTCTTCCTTCACCGGGAATTTGGTTATTGACGATGGCGTTGTAATAGCGACTGCTGGCTGGAACGGCGGCAATAAGACCTCGGTTCTGGGTAAATTGCAGTCTGGAAGAAGCGTTGTCGTAAACGAAGGCGGCGAGCTTCGCTTTGCCAGCCACGACGTCCTGACCAACGGCGAGAATTCCTCATTGGTTCCGATTACCGTCAACGGCGGACGCATTTCCAACGCCGGCGCGTTTTTCAATAACCTGTCGAACGTAACGTTGAAAAACGGCGCGACAATCTATGCGGAAGACGGACATGCGAACTACAAGGCGTTCAAGCTGTCGGATAACGTTTACGTTACTCGAAACGACGACGATTCTGCCGCCAACCCGGTTATGATTACCGGCAATCCAAACAACCCCAACGCCGCTATCGCGTTTAACGTAAATACAACCCGTCTGAACGTGGCTGACGTTACCCGCAACGCCGGCGCGGCAACTGACGATCTGCCTGACCTGATTATTTCCACCCCAATTACAGACGCTTACAATATGAACAAATATGAAGCCGCTTCTGTAGAAAAACTGGGAGAAGGAACGGCAACGTTCTCCGGCGCCAATACGTATACCGGGCTGACGTACGTTTCTGCTGGAACGCTGAACATTACCGGCTCGAGTTTCAAATCCAGACTGATCGTCAGGAACGGCGGAACTGCCGTCATCGACGCCGGCGACGGAACTGTTACTATGAATGCCGATGGCTACGGAAGTTCTTTAATGATTGGAAACGGTACTAACGGAACTCTTATCATTGATTCCGGAAATGTAATTGTCCGCAACAGCGGCAATACGACCGGCAGCGTTCAGCTGGGAACCAACGGAAATGGAAAAGGCGTTTTAACCATCAACGGCGGATCAATGCAGGTTGACGGTCGAATTCTTATAGGCGCCAATGCTAACGCCATTGAGGGAACTATCAATATGAACGGCGGTTCGCTTACTCTTGGCGTTCCGGGTAAATATACAACCAGCGGCGACCCCGCTTGCGGCGTTTTGTGGTTCGGCGCTAATAAAAGCACTGTTAACCTCAACGGTGGAACGATTGCCTTGTACGGAATCAAACAAAACAATCCCAATGCAGCCAGCTCGTTCAACTTCAACGGCGGAACGCTGCAGGCGGTTGCCGATAACAATACAGATTTCTTCCCAGCGGCTGGCAATATGAAGTATTACGTCAAGCAGGGCGGGGCTATTTTCGACACCAACGGATACAACGTTACCGTCTCCGCAAAGATCGAACAGGGAACGGACGAAGGCGACGCCGCTGGCGGATTCACGAAGAAGGGCGAAGGAACCTTGACGATGTCTCAGGCGCCCGCCTATACCGGTTCAACAACCGTTGAACAAGGTACGATGGCGCTCGCTGCTGGCGGAACGCTCAACAACCTGTCTGGTGGAAGTCTCAACAACGACGATACCGTTGCCGTTGCAGCAACCCTTGACGCGTCCGGTCAGGCGTTGACGCTCAACAATTCTGAAATGTCCAAGTTTGTCGGGTTGATTAAAGCCAATACGATTGAAAAGACCGGCGAAGGAACTTTGAAGATTCGCACGGATTCGCCCAGCTCCGTTACAGCTGACAGATTTACCGTCTCCGCTGGCGAACTGGACTTCAGAGGCGATTACAACGGCGATTTGTTTGTCGCTTCCGGTGCAACTCTGTCGCCGGGCAATTCCGTTGGAGACATGACCATCTACGGCAACGTTACCATGGACGTTGGCGCAACGGGCTTGTTTGAGTTCAGCGCTTATAACGCCGCAGATCCGGAGTATGATACGCTGACTATCGCCAACAACGGCGCGTTTGTAATTGACGAAAACTCGATTATCAAGCTGTACTTTGAAAACAACGACGCTAATCTCTGGGCGGCGGAAGGCGCTGAATATAAGTTGGTTTCTGATGAAGGTTTTGCTGACGGGAATTACGATTCCCTGTTAGCCGACGACTTTGGCGGCATATTTAGTCTGCAAGGCAAATATGGGAACGGTCTGTACCTGATTGGTCTCGGAGCTGGACCAATTCCGCCGGGACCAGGTCCCGACCCCGGATCCGGCGTACCGGAACCGTCCACCTGGGCGCTGCTGATTCTCGGCGCGATGGGCTTGCTGTACATGCGAAAGCGTAAGTAAAAACAATTGAAACAAACGAAGAGGTTATCAGAGTCATTCTTCTGACAACCTCTCCTTATAATAATTACCACTTGCAATATTTAATTGGAGTTGCAACATGACTTCCCTGACTAACAATAAGGTTTATAGAACGGTTCGTTTGGCGGCGATTGCAGTAACAATCGCGGCGGCGTTGTTGACAAGCGTCAAAGCAGACGTTTCATTCAACGGAACCACATTTACCGGCGGCGGAATTTATTCCGAAGCGGTGAATTCCACGTCCAATTTGACAGCAACTCCTGATTCCGGGCAGACGATAACGTTTAACAACAACATCGTTTCAACTGGGAACTTTACTCAAACCGGGGAAAATGTTGTTTTCAATTCAGGAACAAACAACTCCTTCAATATGCTTTTTGTCAACAACGGTTCCGGTAACGGCGCTAAAATGACGCTCAACGGTTCCATGAACTTGACTGAATTGCATGTTGCCAATGTAAGAACGACTTATCTTACTATTTCAGATGGAGCGACGTTAAACGTTTCCGGCATTGCTTATATCAACGAAGCAAAAAACGCTCAGGGCGTCATTACTCAAACCGGCGGCAATGTGTCGTTTACAACCAGTGGTTCATCAGCGGTTCGCATCGGGCACTGGCCCAATACAGGCTACCCGTCCCGGTACGATATTTCTGGCGGAACTTTGAGCATTCCCAATACTATTACGTATGTCGCATGGGACGGTTATGCTGAAATGAATATCAGCGGCGGTACAGTTACTTTGAAAGGTCTTAGCCTTTCCAACAGCGCTAACTCCAGGGGAACTCTCACACTGACTGGAGGAACGCTTAACATGGGAGACGGCGGCGTTTCTCGCAATAAACGAGGCGCCAGCGACTCTATAGAACCGGTACTCAATTTTGGAAATGGAACGATCAACGCAACCGCCAGCCACACCTGGGCAAGCAATTTGAATATTACGCTCAACGATGGCGCGACAACAACATTAAACGCAGACGCCGACAAGACGATTACTCTTGCCAGCAAGCTCGCCGGAAACGGATCAATCAGAAAGACCGGGGAAGGAACGCTGATTCTTTCCAACGCCAATACGTATACGGGTAATACAATTATCGACGGCGGAACGCTTAAATTTACAGGAAACGGGGCTCCCGGAACAGGATCGTCGGTTACAGTAAACGGAACAGTCGAGTATGCCTACTCGGAGGACAAAACAATTAATTATTCTCTCGAAGGCAGCGGCAATCTTGTCAAAAGCGGCGAGTACGCCTTAACTCTTCCTTCTGCCAGCTATTATTCCGGGAAGACAACCGTTTCAGAAGGAACATTAATTCTTCAGGATTCATCCAATTTTTCATCCTCGGAGGTTGAAGTTAAGACGGGTTCGTATTTTAAGGCGGGATTTAACCTGGATAATACAAGCATTAACGTCAACGGAGGAAACTTTGTCCTTGGAACAGACAACAGTTCGTCTGCTGGAGTAGTCGTTCCTGACATATCGGTTTCTAACAACGGCATAATCAGCTTCAATATGATCGACTATACCGACATTTGGTATGGTTACGACTATTTGGAAATTAAGGATTCCGCCTCAATGACTTCCGGGTATTTTAACCTCGTTTTCAATCAGGATTCCAATTTATGGCTGGAAAACGTCCCGGACGGCGGATACGAGCTTGTTACATATAAAGGAGAAAGCGGCGAGTTTACGTTCAACAACATGGGCGTTTTGGTCAACGGAACGTCAACGTCCAAATGGCGGCTGGAAAAAACGGACGAAGGCGTCTTTCTTTTGAAAGGCAGCGACGGTCCAGCGCCGGTTACTCCATACTGGAACGCCAACAACGGAGACGACCTCGCCCTGGCGCAATGGACAATTGACCACAATCCCAAACTGGGCGTTCAGTTTACTGAAGGAACCAATACCGCGGCGGAATATACCGGTATCGTTGTTATGTCAGAAAACGCTTCATTCGAAGTTGGCGCCGAGAAAGTATTAAAGATGTCAGGAGTTATTTCTGGATCCGGCGCAATGGAAAAGATCGGCGATGGAACGCTGTATTTAAGCGCAGCCAACACGTATTCCGGCGGAACGACCATTTCTGCTGGCAATGTTACAATTTCCAATCCCAGCGCGTTGGGAACCGGTTCTGTTACAATTAACGGCGCTGCGCTTGACGCAACTCCAGCGGGAAACACTCAAACGTTCAATAACGATATCATTGTCGGTGAGAACGGGGCAACCGTCTCCGTAGCGTCGGGCGAGTATTCCAGCTTTAAATCCATTTCCGGCTCCGGCGATTTAACGACCAACGGATACGTTCATTTCAACGGAAACGGCGGATACAACGGTCACATGACCGTTGCCAGCGGGTTTACCCGAGTCAATCCCGGAGCGGTTGGAGTTATCGACCTGACAATCAACGAAGGCGGTCGATTTAACATTTTCGAGTCCGGAACCGTTCAAATCGGCAAGCTCAATTCAACGGCTGACGTTGAAGTGTTCGGCTCCAGAGATGTAAACGTCTACACGTTTGAAATTGGCGCTGGCACAACCAGTTCAGACTCCGCTTCCTTTGCGGGTTACATTCGCGGTTTGCCAGACAAGAGAAATGTAACAATCAAAAAAGTCGGAGAAGGAACGCAAACGTTCTGCCGAACAGGGTACGGCTATGCGGGAAACAATAACTCACTTAAAGAAATTATTGTTGACGGCGGGAAAATGGTAATCAACGCTAACCACAGCGTTTTTTCCGCCAACAGTACAACGGGATACTGGGGAACCGCTCCGATTACAGTCAACGAAGGCGGAACGCTGGAATACGTCAGAAACTGGAACACGTCTCCCAACGTCATGCTCACCGTCAACGGCGGTACGCTGGCGCTGAACAGTACGCAGTATCAAAACCTGCTGACGCTGAATTCCGCAACGGTTAACGGAACCGGTCAGCTTCGCGCCGGATACGTTGGTTCTGGAACTTGGACAGTAAAAGGCGGAACTTCAACCATTGATACCAGTATATCGCTTGTTCTAAAAGGAAACTATAATACCTTAACCGTCAATTTTGATTCCGGTTCAACCCTGGATATTAAAAAGAACCTTTCCGGTCTGGCTGACTATACCGGCACGGCAGTCGTATTTAACGGAACGGGCGACGCTCCGGGAAATGTCAATTTCAATTCCGCTGCCGGCGCTGTAACCGGTTTGGGAGCTTTTACGTTCAACAATATGAACGCAACCATTTCTTATGGTACAAGCTGGTTGGGAAACGGTTATTTTAGCGGTTCGTCTGTTACAGTCAAAAATTCGACATTAACGACGTCTTGCGACCACTCGACCAACAACACTGTTATTACGCTTGACAACGGCGTTTTGAACTTTAACGGAAAGGTCAATTCGTACGCTCATCAGATCTATATGAAAAACGGTTCGTCCATTACCGGAACTCAATTTAGCGCTGGTCATAACTGGAATTCACAGTTTATTACTCAGTACGAAAATGGAACTCCGGAAAACGTGATGAACGAAATTTCTGCCGACATCGCCATGTATAATACCGGTAGAACTATCACATTTAACGTTGCAGACAAAGCCCCGCTGACGGTTTCCGGCTCGTTGATTCCGATGGATCCTGGTCATTACAACGCTCTGGATAAAACCGGAGCTGGTACGCTGACGCTGACGGCTCCAAACAGCCACAGTACGACAACCGTTTCTGAAGGTACACTGGTTCTTTCCGGCAACGGGACGTTTGGAACGGGAAACGTTGTCAACAACGCGGCTGTGGTATTCGCTCACAATTCAGAACAGACGTTAACCAACGCCATTTCCGGAACAGGAACCGTTGCGAAGACCGGGTCGGGCAAACTGACCGTTTCCAGCGCCAATACGTATTCCGGCGACACAACCGTTTCCGGCGGTACGCTTGTCCTGGCAGGCTCTGGAAGTTTGGCAACGCCTAATATTATAGTGGAATCGGGCGCGACCTTCCAGACGGGCGCCAATCTCGCCTCAACCAACGTTGCTCTCAACGGAGGGTCGTTTGTTTTGGGAACCAGCAGCTCGGCGGCGGAAATTACCATCGCAGACTTCGCTCTTAACGGCGGTACAGTCAACTTTGATTTCTATGCCGCGACTTCAGGAACCAATTACGATTACCTGTTTACCAACGCTGCGAACTTGACCTCCGGCGCCATCAATATTAATTTCGCTAATAACGACGAACTGACTTGGTGGAACAATACTTCAGGCGGATATATTATCATTGACACATTAGGCATCTCTGGCTCTTTGGACAACATTGAGCTGTTGGTCAATTCCGCTCAAACGTCAAACTGGTATCTGGATACAACCGGCAACTACATCGTTATGAAAAAACAAAACGATGCGCCGCCTGTAGAGGATCCGTACTATCTCGCCAATACAGAAGAAGCTATCAGCGCTGACAAGTGGACGATTGACGGTCAGGACAAAAAAGGCGTCAAGTTTACTGAAGGCGACGAAAACGCGGTAACGTACAACAAAGAAGTCGAAATGGAAGCCAACGGCACGGTTGAAGTCGGCGAAGATCGCAACCTGACGCTTGCCGGCGTCGTTTCCGGAGAAGGAAACGTTACCAAACTCGGCGACGGTAAACTGACGCTTTCCGGAAACAATACGTATTCCGGCGATACGATAGTTTCTGACGGAACGCTCACGCTAACCGGCGATGCCGTCAAGGCGAACAGCTCGATTGAAATTGCGGACGACGCTACTTTGGAATACAACGTTGCCCAGGGCGATTCAAAGCAGCTGACGTTTACCGACGACGTCTCCGTTTCCGGCGGGAACGTTGTCAAGACGGGAAAGGGAACGCTCAAGATTCTCGCCACCGACGGTCAGTTTGAATCGAATAAATTCGCAGTAGAAGCGGGCAAACTGAACTTCAAGGGCGACTATAACGGCGATCTGGAAGTCAAAGAAGGCGCTACGCTTTCGCCGGGCAACTCGGTTGGCGACTTGACCGTCTACGGCGACGTCAAGATTGACGCCAGTGGAACGCTTCTGTTCGAGTTCAGCCAGTACAACGAAAACCCGGACATGCAGGAATTCGATACGCTTTCCATCGAGAACTCGTCCGATGAATTGATTCTCGATACTAATTCCATTGTCAAGCTGTTCTTTACAAGCGCAGCTGACGCCAACCTTTGGGCGGCGGAAGGCGCAGAATACAAGCTGGTTTCAGACGAAGGATTTGTAGACGACATTACCGACATGAGCAATCTGCTCGGAAACTACAGTACGCTGTTTGGCTTGGAAGGCAGAACAGACGGTCTTTATCTGATTGGTCTTGGCGCAGGTCCCATTCCAGAACCCGGATCTGGCGTTCCTGAACCGTCAACCTGGGCGCTGCTACTTCTCGGCATTGCCGCGCTGATGTATTGGCGGAAAAAGAATTAGCAATTTGCAATTAGCAATTACGCAAGCGTACTACATTATCAAATTGCGGGAGAGAAGCGTTAGTTACTCTCCCACTTTTTTGTAAGCGCTGAAATCGCATGAACAATAGTTTATTGAGGCGCTTGCGCCCTACTGCCTCCGTGGGTTAAAACCCACGGCTACAGATATTGAACCGCTACGCGGTTCTAGTTGAAGCGCTTCGCGCTACGGTCTTTTTACTACTGCCTACGGCCTTCTTCTCACTTCCCAATCGTCCACAGCGGGGAGATAGTTGTCTGTTCGACGTTGAACAGATCGTACATAGCGGGAATATTCGTGAACATCAAGCCAAAAAAGACAACGGCGCAGATGATAAGATAAATCATCAGCCCTTTTTGTTGATAGAGATGTTCCGGCGCCTGAACGGGCGAATCCGGCAGGAACGTTACATGCAGGTACATCGCGAAAAATCCGGCGATAAACGGCATGGACAGAATCAGTTCCAAATGGTATCGGACGATAAAGACGCCCAAAAACAGAGCGCAGGTAATTGCATAGAAGAACATCGAAACCATCAACCGGTCGAGAGTGTACCATTTGAAAGAGCGTCGATAGGCTGCTGCGGCTTCCGGGTCGTTGATGCTCTTGTATTCCGCCCAGCGTTTCGCCGCCATGAAGAACGCGCCTGCCATCCAGTACGCAATCATCAGACTGATCGGCGGAACAAGCGCATCCGTCAGGGCGAACCAGCCCAGCAAAAGACGAATCGGGTTATTGATAGACTCGCTCAAAACGTCCAGATAGGGCAACTCTTTCGACCGCACCGGCGGGATATTGTAAATCAATCCCATAACCAGCAGCCACGCCGCCGAAGCGAAAAACCAGACGTTGATCTGCCACGCCATCCACAGCCCCAGCGCGCCCAACGCAATCCATTCTACGTATGCAATGGGAAGTTTAACCTGTCCGGAGGGAATCGGGCGAAACCGCTTTTTCGGGTGCGCCAAATCTGTCGGCGCGTCTAAAATCTCGTTGATTACGTAATTGCTTGACGCCACAATGCACGTCGCTGCAAACGCCCACGCGATTGTCAGCCAGATTGTCGGCTGGTTCAGCTGACCGATTAATTCCGGTTTATAGAAAAAGACCAGAACGGTTCCCAAAAGCATGAAAACGTTTTTGAACCAATGGTCAGGACGGGCGATGGAAATATAGGGGATAATCATTTGGAGTATGTTTTAAGCTGCGAGTTGCAAATAGATGAAAGGCGGTAATGAAGTGAGCGTTAGCGAACGGAATTACGCATTCGCCGTCAGGCGAACCTAACTATGGGGCATATTTTTTTGGTTCGCCTTCGGCGAACTGCGTAACTACACTCCCGTTGGTCGTTTCGTTACCGCCTTTCAATCACTCTACTTTATTATAATCAATCCCCTATTCTTTGTCAAGAACACTGATAATTTGTCCGCCCAGGCGTCCTCCCCCGGGACCAAGTTCGACGATTCTGTCAGCCGCGTTTTGAATCTGCTCGTTGTGTTCGATAACGACAACCGTGTTTCCCGCGTCTGTCAAACGGCGTAAAACGTCAACCAGCCGTTCCACGTCCAAACCATGAAGCCCCGTCGTCGGCTCGTCCAGAACGTACAGCGCGCCACCCGACCCGCCAAGAGCAAAACTGTCGCCGGCGCATTTTTTCAGTTCCGCCGACAGCTTAAGCCGCTGAGCTTCTCCCCCGGAAAGTGTGTTGGCGCCCTGCCCTAATCGCAAGTATCCCAATCTCAAATCGTTCATGACGTTAAGCGCCGGGGCGATTTTTGGAATATCGGCGAAGAACTCCGTAGCGTCTTCTATTGACATCGCCAAAACGTCGGCAATGGACTTGTCCTTGTATTTAACGGATAGCGTCTGAGGGTTGAACTGCTTTCCGCCGCAGTCCGGGCACGGGATAAACATATCCGGCAGGAAATTGAGTTCAACCCGCTCAAACCCGGTTCCCTGACACGTCTCGCAGCGTCCGCCCTTTGTATTGGACGAAAATCGGGCGGAAGAGTACCCCAGCCGTTTGGCGGTTTTGGTTTGAGCGAACAGGCGCCTAATCTCGTCGTAGACGCCGGAGAACGTTGCGGGATTGCTGCGTGGCGAACGCCCGATGGGAGACTGGTCAATCCAAACGACGCGTTCAAGGGACTCAAACCCGGTCAGCGACTTATATAATCCTTCTGCTGGATTGGGAGTTTTACGATTCGTCAAACTCCACTTGACAGCCGGCAGCAGCGTCCCGATAATCAGCGAACTTTTCCCCGACCCGCTTCGTCCTGTTACAACAGTCATCTTCCCCAGCGGGATATCCAGATCGACGTTCTGGAGGTTGTTCAGAGCTGCTCCAGTAATAGTCAGATTAGAAGTTGCGAGTTGCGAGTTGCGAGTTGCGAGAGAAGCTTTTTGAGACGCTTGCGTCAACTCCTCACTCCTAACTCCTAACTCCTCACTATTTAGCCATCGCCCCGTAATGCTATTGGGATTATTGAGAATATCCGACAGAGTTCCGGTCGCTAAAACCGTTCCCCCTTGATCTCCCGCGCCGGGACCGATGTCGATAATATAATCGGCGGCGCGAATAAACTGGGGGTCGTGTTCGACGGCGACGATTGTATTCCCAAGACGCTGAATATCCCGTATCGTTTTGATAAGTTCAGCGCAGTCGTCGCGATGAAGCCCGATTGACGGCTCGTCCAGAATGTAACAGACGCCAGTCAGCGCAGAACCGAGGGCGCGGGACAGTTTGACTCGCTGCATTTCTCCCCCGGAAAGCGTGTCGAGCGTTCGGTCAAGCGACAAGTACCCGACCCCAGCCCGATCGAGAAAAACCAGCCGCCGAGCTATCTGTTCCAACAGCGGCTGAGCAATCGCGCTGGCAGAACCGCCAAGACGGGAGAACTCGCTTTGCGCCTGTTCCACAACCGGACGCAAAGACGCAACGTCCAACGCCGTCCAGTCCAGAATCGTCTTTCCGAAAATTGTAACGCATTGAGAAACCGTCTGAAAATACGGACTGTACAGAGAAAACGTTCTCGGCTCGACTTCCGGCAAATTCTCACCGCATTGAGGACAGGAATACAGCGTACTGTACAGAGAATCCGTCCACGTCCCGTCGGCGCTGGGCGCGCAGACGATAACCGCAGAGCCGGAAATATTAACAGCGGTTGAAACGGAATCCGCCAGCCGGCTTCGGGCGTCCGGACGGGAAACGCAGCGGTCAATTACCGCGTCTGCGCTGTGTGACGCGGCAGAGTCAAGCTCCGGGACGTCGTCCAGCTCGTAAACCGTCCCGTCGATTCGAATCCGGGTCATGCCGCGTTTGCGAACCTGCTCGACAACCGAATCCAGACGTCCTTTTTTCTGACGAGCTATCGGCGCGAGAATCATCAGCCGAGTTCCCTCAGGCAGTTCCAGAATTCGGTCGACGATGGCGTCCTGAGACTGCTGCTGTAACACGCAGCCGCAATTCGGACAGGCGACTCGCCCGGCTTTGGCAAACAGAATGCGGAGAAAGTCGTAGATTTCCGTCGCCGTCCCCACCGTTGACCGCGTCGACGCCCGCAGGGGCTGCTGGTTAACTGCCACCGCCGGCGGGAGATTCTCGATTCGCTCTACTTTCGGCATGGGCTGACGCCGAAACAGAGCCCGCAGCGTCGGCGACAACCCTTCCATGTACTGTCTTTGCGACTGTGCGTAAAGCGTATCAAACGCCAGCGAACTCTTCCCCGACCCGCTCAAACCGGTAATAACCGTCAGAGCGTTGAGAGGAATCTCAACGCTGACGTTCTTCAGATTATTGGCGTTCGCGCCGTGAATGGAGATGCAGGCTGTAGGCATTGGGCAGTAGTTTGTTAGCTGCTAGCTGCTAGCTGCTAACCATTAGCTTGTGCATTTGTAGTTCTCAGCGTTAATATTTAAAGCCTGAAACTAAAATAACCAAGCTAGAAGCTAATAGCTAAAAGCTCATAATCCCATAACGTACGTCATTACTTGAATAAAATCGGTGTTGTCGATATATCGACCGTCGTAGTTCCAGAGTTTGCCGAAGAAGTGATCGGTTCCTCGAATGCACTTTTCAAACAGGCTGGCGTCTTTTCCGCGAACGTAGACGGGAACGAGCTGGTTGGTATGGTTGCCGTAATAAT
>JAZRTH010000893.1:0-1997 GCA_045651945.1 Thermoguttaceae bacterium | reverse complement strand
CAATGCTGCCTTCAAAGTACCCTTTAAAATCCAACTCGCCGGAAGAAACCGTTAAGCTGTCAGCGGTAACTTTATTATTAGCGCCGGTATAAAGTTTCAAAGCAACGTCATTAATTGAATTTACTGTGATTTTCTGAGCGGTAATCGACCCGATAAACGTTGTCATAGCGTCGTTATTGAGCGTCAATTCCTTTCCAGCAGCATCGATAAATGCAATAACGTTGTCATTTTCGTCTAAACCTCCGCCAGAAAGGTTATTGAGCGTAACGCTATTTGTTCCAAACGTTACCGTTCCAGACGCAACTTTGATCGCGCTGGTTTCAGCCATCGTAATAGACGGTATATTGACTGTAGTTGTCGGGCTGTCGTATGCAATTTCCAGCGTCGCGTTTGAGTCAACGGTAACAGCGCCCGCGCCCAGCGTACCGGCGCCGGAAAGTTTGAGCGTACCATCAGAAATTGTCGTTCCGCCAGTATACGTGTTAGCGCCAGAGAGCGTCAGCGTTCCAGAAGTATTCTTAACCAGACTCAATTTACTTTGGTTTGCATTTTCGCCCCCAATTGTACCAGCAAATTCTCCCTGACCAACAGTCAATGTTGAAAAGCCTGCTACATTACTGGTATTTCCAGATAAACGTACGAAGGAACCTGCTACGCCATTAAGCGTTCCAATTGTAAACGAGGTTGAGTCATTACTGTTGGTTCCATGCACCAATCCCAGTATACTTCCAGAGCCATTGAGCGATACGGTTGCATTGGGCAAACTTACATCAGTTGAATGGTTAGCGCCGTCATTATAACCAATATCTATTCTGTAACTTTCGGGAACGTTAATTGTCCCGCTATAGCTTTGCGGTTCGCTGGAAGTAACATTGAGATAATTGTAACCAGAGGCCGACCTAATTTCGCCATTTCCACTTAATGAGGAAACGTTTTTCAAGCCTTGATACGCATTCGTTAATAAAAGAACGCCGCTTGATTCAATTGTCAAAGCGCCAGATCCCAAAGTGCAGTCTTCCCCTGACAGATTTAGCATACCGCTGGTAATCGTTGTCGTACCGTTATACGTATTGGCACCGGTCAGCGTTTGCGTACCTGACCCTGTAATTACAAGACTCACATTATCCGTGATTGTTCCAGCATAAGATTGAGAACTGCCAGAAGGCAAGTTCAACGTCAGCGTAGCAGCATCGGTAGAGGAAATTACGCCTCCTCCTGTTGTTCCATCAGTGTTTTTAGACCCAGCTGTAATACCTGCAACCGTTTCATTAAATCCGTTCATATCAAGCGTTTTAACGCCCGTTGTGGCAGTGCCAGAACCGTCGTCGCCAAACACGACAACTGTCGTATCAGGTAAAACACCGCTGGCGCCGAGTTTGAGCAAGGTGCGATCGCTTAATGCATTGCTTCTCCAACCAAAATTTCCGAGATATGTTTTACCCTGATAATCGTTATTAGTATTTGTTAAAGTAACAGAACCGTCGTTGACAATTTCCAAAGAGCCTGGTCCTGTAATATATGCGTCAAAAGCGCCGGTTCCGCCAGAAAGACGAATTGCCCCGCGTTTACCTGTACTGGCGTCTCCAATGAGTTTGAACGTATAACCTTCAAACGTCTGATTAGTCATTAAGCAGGCGTGGTTGATGTCAATTTGTTTGCTCGTTCCCAGAACGCCATAATTATCAGCTTTGACAGTTCCTTGATCAATGAGCAGCCCGCCAGTAAATGTATTGTTTGTATTTGTCAGAACCAACCTACTTCCATTAGCCTGATTAGTGTTCAAGTGTACAACAAACCGCAATTTTCCTGTAAGTTGACCGCTAAAATCAGTAGATTCAGTAAGACCAAGTTGTACTGTCAACGTTGCAAGTGTATCAGATGAATTTGTGTATGAAGTTGAAAAAGTGTTCTTATTATTGAGAGTTTTGTTTGCTCCATTTAAATCTTCAGCGATAGATTTTTCCGCGCTGGCTAATGTTATCAAGCAGATAACTAAG
>JAZRTH010000892.1:0-2142 GCA_045651945.1 Thermoguttaceae bacterium | reverse complement strand
GTTTTCAGAGTGTTTAATAACTTCTTTGAAAAAACGGAATTTGAATCGCTTTCAGGCAGTCAAATTGAAAACGCGACAAGAGCTCAAATTTTAGAAACTCCTCCGGGACATGCGTCGTATGCTTTTATTCTCGATCACGAAAGCATACATGATCCCAATGGTTTTCATCGCGTCATGATATACAATACGCCAATTTCAGATGGCGTTACCGGTAAAAAAGAACCTGTCAAAGCGGAAGGGAGCAAAGATCTCGCCTTAGACGTTGTTTTTGTTATTGATACAACTGACGGCAACCAGTCTTCGATTAATTTTGTAAAAAAGGTATGTAAAAATATATCCAAGTCTGTTCGCGAAACAAACCTCCATGGGAAAAAAGTTCACTTTGGTCTGGTTGAATTCCGGGACAGCGAAGTCGATTATTTCGGCGCGCGGGTAGTCTGCGATTTGACAGAAAGTTTCGACACGTTCCTTTCACGTCTTAATTCCCTTTGGGCAGAAGGCGGCGGAGACGCTCCTAACGACGTGATACTTGGCTTGAAACTGGCGGTCGAAAAATCCAAATGGCATAAATACTCCTGTAAACAGATCATTTTAGTTGGCAGTTCCCCCAATAAAGTAACCAAGCCGGCTGGAACAATTACCAACTTTAAGAAACTGTACGACTTTACTAATAGCGACGACATCCCGTTGCACTCCTTAAAACGCATTACCTTCAATGCGATTGTTAACAGCCACGACTCTAAAGTTGTAAATGAATACCATGAAGTGTCCGAGAACTGCGGTTTTTGTGAAGGCTTTTTTGGGAATTTGGCAACGAATAAAAACGCAGTCAATGATTTAACTGCGATATTCCAAAATGCGATTAGCGCCACAATCTTCGATGACAACAACGACGATGACGCAGGTAAAAGAGCTGGAATTGCAAAGAGCGTTTGGGATTTGAAGCGTCCCGCCACTGCAGGTCGAGATCACAACAAAGTCATTGGGTATGCTTGCGCTCGTACAAATAAAGGAATCGAATGTGCAGAGTTGTACGCCATGGTTCTTCGAGACGATATGGAAAATTTTGCCGAGGCGCTCAGCGTTACTTATCGCCGTCTTGACAAACTCCTTTCAACTACCAGAGATGTCAAATATGTTTTTGATAAATTCCTTGAAGAATTTGTCGGCATCGTTTCCGGCTATGCAACAGATGACGACTATTTTATGGACCTTGAGACGGTCCTTGGAATTCAGATGCCTGTCAAAACAAAGGCTGTGAAGAAGAGGTTTAGAGACGTTATGAAAATGAGCGACAAGCAGCGCTCTGAATGGATGAGGGATATGAAAGACGCCCGAGATCGCGCCAAAGCCATCCTTAACAAGAAAGAAGCCTGGGTAGATGAATATCCAGACGAAGATGGAAACTCGCAGCAGTTTGCATTTATTCCTGTAGCAGATTTGCCATAGACGTAAATTCGTTCTATTGACAATGATATCGGTTGTTTATAATTGTTTCATTTTTCACATTTTTTCAGAAAGGTTTATTAAAATGAATTTGTTAAAGCGAATTGCACTGTTTGCAATCATTGTTTCAGTCCCGATCACGGTCATGGCATCGGCCTACGAAAGATTGTTTACGCCTGGCGGAGATGGCACGCTTCCAGAAAAGCTGGTTGTTACCGACATGAACGCCATGTTGTACAAAGATTTTAGCGTCAAGCCTGACAAGATTCCGCCGCTGACCATCTTTTGGCGTTTGAAGATTGACGGAGCCGCTGATGCCAAAGATCCTATCGTTGAACACGATGGCAAAAAGTTCTACTGCGTTGGCGGTCCCCAGGGCGACGAATTGGGCTACATCGAAACGTCCAAAGTTACCTCATGGATGACACGATTTGTTTTTGCGCCCCTTCCTCCCAAGAGCGACAGCATTTTCAGAGTGTTTTCCAAATCCTTTGAGAAAAAGGATTTTGAAGGGCTTTCAGACAGCAAGATTGAAGGAGCGACGGTTGCTCAAATTTTGGAAACGCCTCCGGGATGCGCATCGTTTGCGTTTATTATCAACGACGAAGGCGGCAACGCCACCCAGGGGGGGGGCGCTACTGGCGACCCCAACAGCTTTAAGCACGTCATGATTTACAATACGCCCATTTCAGATGG
>JAZRTH010000891.1:0-1108 GCA_045651945.1 Thermoguttaceae bacterium | reverse complement strand
CACAAACGCCCGCGCATCGACCAGATTTTTTCTACCGGCGTTCGCGCAATCGACGCTCTGCTGACTTGCGGACGCGGACAGCGCCTGGGCATCTTCGCCGGGTCAGGCGTCGGGAAAAGCACGCTCCTGGGCATGATGGCGCGGTACTCCAAGGCAGACGTGATTGTTCTGGGTCTGGTCGGAGAGCGCGGTCGGGAACTCAACGAATTTATCGACTCCAATCTCGGCGCGGAAGGGCTGGCGAAAAGCGTTATTGTCGTTTCGACGTCAGACGAGCCGGCGATTAAACGCGAGCTGTCCTGTTACACGGCGACCGCGATTGCAGAGTATTTTCGCGATCAGGGCAAAGACGTTTTGCTCCTGATGGACTCTTTAACGCGATTCGCTCAGGCGAAGCGGGAAGTTGGCTTGGCGGCGGGCGAACCGGCGGCAGCGCGTGGGTATCCGCCCAGCGTTTTCGCGGCGATGGCTCCGCTTCTGGAACGCGCCGGTCGAACGGAAAAAGGGTCAATCACCGCGTTTTATACGGTTCTGGTTGAAGGCGACGACGAAAACGAGCCGGTCGCCGACGCCGTCCGTGGCCTTCTCGACGGGCACGTCTGGCTGTCGAGAAAAATCGCGCAAGCTGGGCGATTCCCCGCAATCGACATTCTCAAAAGCGTCAGCCGACTGGCGAACGACCTGACCGATTCCAAACTGCGCCGCGCCGCCCGATCGTTCCGTCAGGCGTTAGCCGCCTACAAAGACTGCGAAGATCTGATTTCTATCGGCGCGTACAAACACGGCTCGAACCCAATGGTCGCCGACGCCATTCGACTTCGTCCCGCCATGCTCGACTTCTTACAGCAAAACGTCGACGACCCCGACGACTTCCACTCTGCCAAAGAGCGGTTGGAAAGAATTCTGGGAGAATAGCAGAGATTTGCGCGGGTCAGTCCGCACACAGATTTTACGGATTAAACGGATTTGCGCCGATTGGTTTACGAAGTTCTTACTTTATATTCTCCCCTTACTAAAGTTTTTTGGAAAGGGGAGTTTGAGGGGAAGAACCTTTTTTTCAAAAAAGGTTTTCCCCTCTAAATTTAACTTGAAAAAACTTCTACAATAG
>JAZRTH010000890.1:0-6801 GCA_045651945.1 Thermoguttaceae bacterium | reverse complement strand
GCTGCGAAAAGCCTCTTTAACCCGGCGGTCTTCCAGGGAATGAAAGCTGATAATCGCCAAAACGCCCCCTGGTTTAAGGACGTCCGGAAACCTTTTCAGGGCGATTTCCAATGATTTTAATTCTTCATTGACAGCAATGCGAAGCGCCTGAAACGTTCGCGTTGCCGGATCAATAGGGGTTTTCCTGTTTCTTTCAACCGGAACGCATGAACGAACCAGTTCAGCCAGCTGAGCGGAGGTTTTAATCGGGTTGGATCGCCGGGTCTGGACAATTTTTTGAGCGATTCGACGGCTAAACCGTTCCTCGCCATACTGATAAATCAGGTCTGCCAACGTCTGTTCAGACAACCGGCTGATCATTTTCCACGCCGGTTCGCCATGCTCGACGTCAAATCGCAAGTCCAGAGGGCCGTCTGAATTAAAGCTGAACCCGCGAGAACGGTCTGCCAGCTGATCGCTCGACAACCCCAAGTCAAGTAAAATCGCGTCAACTTTATCGATGTCGTCGATTTGCTTTATCGTTTCTGGCAGATCGCAGAAATTAGACTGCGCCAAAATAACCGGCAGTCCCTTGAGCGTCTCTTCCGCCCGCTGCAATGGAACGCTGTCTCGATCCAAGCCAATCAGACAGCCTCCCGGCGCGAGCCGAGCCGCTATCATTTTAGCGTGCCCAGCGCCGCCCAGCGTGCCGTCGACAACGACCTGACCCGGCTGAGGATTGATATATTTCAACACCTCATCGGGCATTACCGATACGTGTACAGTAGATTTTACTTCTGACATGTGCGGTATTTTACCTAAAATCCCGCTTTTTGTCTAGACGTATTTTACACGTCTTCATTAATTATTCATTGAATTTTCAGAAGATTCTATTAGATATTTGTAAAATAGCTTAGCAGCAAATTTTACCTAATTTACTCATTTTCTCTTTAATATCAGTATAGAGTAATCTTCAGAGGACGGGATAACGTTTTGTCGTTCCATCCAGTTGAACGTTTCGCGGACGCAATGTCGGGCGGAGCGATTGAGGTTGGACTGGACGATTTTCAGAATTTCGTTCATCTCGTCTTCGGAGCTATCAATTTTGCTGGAAAAGACAACCAGGCACTCGTTTTTGTCTAATTCTACGCTGCCGGTCGCGAATTCCGTTTCCGGAGTCTGACCCAGCAACGGCGTTTCCTGCGACAAGAGTTTAACGGAGGTTTCGTTCACTCGATAAACTTTAATTCTGCCAGCGGTTGAGAAATTAAAGCAGTCCGATTTCGAGTCGAGCGCGGCGCAAAACAGATTAACGCTCTGGTCGGCGGCGGAACTGGACCAGATCGTCCTGTCAACCTGTTCCATGAGGCTCTTTACAGCGCTGTTGTACTGAGCGTGCGAACGAAGCGACGATTTAACCATCGAAGCCGTTAACGCGGCAGTCGTTCCCTGATCGTAACAATCCGCCAGGGCGCAGACAATTTGCCCGTCCGGCATGGTAAACCAATCATAGAAATTCCCGCCCAAAGAGCGTCGGTGTTTGACTTTGCCCGCCAAATCCCATCTTTCAAACCATGGGGCGGAAATCGGGAGCTGATTTTTCTGGATTAAAGCGGCGGCTTCAATTTCTTTTTTAAGCGGTTCCTGATCGCAGCAAATCCCTGCCAAGGCGTCTCGTTCGAGTTCTGCCGCCAAACGACCAGCAATTAATTCCGCCATCTGCATTTGGCGCTTAGAAAAACGCCGCGCATTCCGGGAGAAAAACCAAACGGAGCCTAAAATATTGGATTGAGACTTAATCGGAACGCACAATCCAGATGGGAAATCTTCCGGAGCGTTCCATTTCCGCATCGCTTCTTCGTCTTCCATAGCCACGGCGCGTCCGAGCATTGCTTCCAGGTCCGCAGCCGAAGAACCCAGCTGTCGAGCCGGATCCATAAGCCGCTCTGTCGGCAGTCCCCAACAAGAACGCATTTTCAATACAGACGTTTTGTCGTCCAGAAGATACATCGACGCTGCAACGCATCCTAAAGCGTCCGAAGTCCGATGAAGAATATCCTGGAGTACAAACGCCAGCTGGCGATCTTCCTCTTTCTGCCGGCAAATTGACAACGCGCTTTTCGCCGCCAGTTCAGATTCTCTTCGCCAAAGCTGATATCGAGTTGAAAGAGCTTCGCCAACCATATCGGCAATCGCCGACGCCGCCTGACGAGCCAGGGCGACAAAGGAACTCCATATAGCTCCCGCGCTGCGATATTCAATCACGCCGACTTCATGCGCGCTGCCGTCTGAGAGACGAATTTCAACCGGAACGCTGTCCGCCGGACAAAGAGACGGTTCTGCGTTGTCGGATTCTGACGACTGATATATTTTCAAGACCGGCGCGGAGTGCGGCTCTTGTTCTTCAGATGAACTGTCGGTCAATTCGCTTCGCTGAGATATCTGTTCCAGAATTGACGGCGCTTCGTCGTTGTTTGGAACAAAGCGAAAAGTCCAACCAAGTATTTTCCCGTAACTTCTCAACAACGCGGGCAAAGAACCCATCGAATCAATCGTAGGCAAACAGGGAAGGGCGTCAATTTCAACGCGCTGATCCAATTCTGAAAAAATATTAAATTGACTCACAATCAATCCTCGCTGCGTTATTTCAAAGCTAACTAACAACAGAAATTATTTTCGGTAGTTTTTGAAACCAAACGCAATTTATCTTTTTTTCTTCCGCTGACGATGGTTTTTCCGAAAAGTCCGGTTGCTCCGGCTATACGGGAGAAAAGAGTTAGGAGGCAGTAGGCAATAGGCAGTAGGCAGTAGTACGCAAACGCCTTAAAAATACCTAATCAGAAACTACTGTATATTGTCAGTTTACGAATGAGGATAGATCGAATTCGCCGCAGGCGAATCACTATTGCCTTTTGCCTACTGCCTACTGCCTATTAAGCGTTTCCGCCTTTCGGGCGATTCGTTCAACTTCTTCCGGCGCGATGAGCTTGTATTCGCCGTTTTTTTCAATAAAGAATCTCGTTTCCGGTTTAAGAATGCGCGGGAACAAAGGCCAAAGCTGACGCATTACCTTGGGTCGAATTTCGCTGGAGATCATAACCCAGTCCACCTTTTTCGCCGTAAGCGAGTTGGCTATCGGCAAAAAAGACGTTAACGGATCGCCGGGCTGCAATTTCGCCTTAACGCCCAAATCAGCTAACATTTTTGTCGCCTGAGCGTACGTCAAACCCGGACGCTGCTGTTCCGTTCGGTCTTCAAACCAGTCCAAGCCGACGTAAAGCAACTCTGACGGATCAACAACCAGCGTTCCAAACTGAAGCAGCGTCGAAATGCGCTCTCCATCGTCAATGCCAAGTTCCAGAATGCGATGGGGAAAAAGATTCGCCGCCTGATCGTATAAAAGATATTCGCTCTGCGGACGAGTGGCAATTTTATCAACCGCCAGCTGTAGAGGGTCTGGACCGGGAGCGGCTTTCTTCGATTCCCGCTTTTTGGACGCCGTCTTTTTCGCCGGTTTCGACGCTTTTCCCTTATCCGATTTCTCTGAAACGGATTGCGGCTGTTGTTCAGCTGTCGCGGTCGGCTGCGCGTCCTTTTTTCGCCAGAAATTAAACAGACCCATTTTTACAGGTTTATCTACATTAACAAAATTACACACTGACGCTTCAACAAAAGCGTCCATTATCCTCTTATCGACAAAAAGAGCTGAAAACTGAACAGGGAACAGGGAATAGGGAATAGGGAGTAGGGAGTAGTTTTAAAATTCGCCGAAGGCGAATCACTATTCCCTATTCCCCATTCCCTACTCCCTAGGCTGCCGGCGTGGGCGTTGAGCCGTAAGTGTCGACCTGAGACAAGTCCAGGTTTTCCGTCCAGTGTTCGCCTTTAGAAATCCAGATTTCCCCAAACAGCTCGTACTGCTGAGCCTTGACGCCGAAATGGCGAATGAGCTCCATGGCTCCCAAAAACGTTCCGATTAAAGCGGTTCGTTTCATGCCGGGCTGAAACAGTTCGGAAAACGTGGTCGTCCCTTGGGTTTTGAGCTTGTCCTGAATCTTTTGCATATAGACGTAAATCGGCGGTTCGTTGTTGACGATTCGACTTTGCGGATCGACCTGAGATTCCTTGACAATGCGTCCGAAAGCGCTCACTAAATCCCACAGTTCCACGCGTTTAATCGGCTCGTCAGCAAAGTTTTGAGCGCGCGGCGGAATGTCATTTGCCAAACGCGGATAGTTTTGCTGCATCAATTCTCCCGACCGTTCCAGATCCGCCGCCGCGTCACGATACTTTTTATATTCCAGCAAATGAGATATAAAGTTCGTCTTGTCCTGTTCGACTTCGTCCTGCTCGATCGCCTCCGCGTCTGGCAGAATCTGTTTCGACTTGATTTCAATCAGCTGCGCCGCCACCCAAAGAAACTCGCCAATCTCATTGAATTCCAGAAATTCCAAAACTTTTGTGAATTCCAAAAACTGCTGCGTAATTACGCTCAGCGGAAGATTACAAATATCCAATTCCTGTTTCCGTACAAGGTACAGCAACAGATCCATCGGACCTTCAAAAACATCCGTCAGTTTGACTTCAAAATCCATTAAAGTTGCGAATTGATTTAAGGCGAGCCACGGGCGTTAACCCGTGGGTATGAGCAAAGCGAACGAAATTACCAGTTCGCCGTTGTCTGCACCCTTCTGCCTAGAACGTACCTGTCGGGGACTCTGGCATCGGCAAAGCGTTCGGATCAATTTCCGGCGCCGACGCTCCCCCTTGAGGAGCAGGAGTCTCTACGTTGTTCTCCGGATAAACCGGAACAGCTAAAGGCTCTTGCATTTCAGAATTGGGATACGAAGCGTTCGGATACATTGGATTTGGCGATCCGTAACCAGGATTGCCGTACGCAGAAGAAGCGCCGGGAGCCGCTCTGCGTGCAGAGCTGGCGTATTGCTGTTCTTCCTCTGTAACGTGACGCCAACGCATCGAATCCGAGCCTGGCGTCGGATTAGCCGCGCCGTATCCCGGAGCCGAAGCCATTGAGGGATATTGGTTTGGATACTGCGGCGGCAAAGGATGATTGGGAACATTCAAAGCCGAATTGACTCCCATCGTCGCTCTGGGCGAAGAATTGGGATATCGAGGAGGATACGACGGCGCTGAGCCTGGCGCAGGACGTCCCGGCGTTAACGCTGAAGCCACCCCTATTGCCGCTCTGGGAGAAGAGTTAGGATATCGAGGAGGGTACGGCGGAGCAGCTCCGCCATTGTAATAATTGGGTTATTGCGGATCAACGGCAGGAGCAGGAGCTGGTGACCCGAACGCCGGGTTTCCTAATGCCGACGCCACGCCTACCGAAGCGGGATTGACAGAAGAATTGGCATATTGCTGTTCTTCTTCTGTAACGCTGCGCCAACGAAGCGGCGTTTCGCCTGGAGCAGGCGGCTGTTGAGTTCCATCCAGCAAACTGACGCTTGTGGAAGAGCTTTCTGCGGCATACTGCGGGTATAAACCGTTTTGATATCCGTCCGGAACATACGAATTGGAACAAAACTGCCCGTTATTGGCAAGCATTTGAGTACTACATGTATTGCAAGCGTTGCAGGTATTGTAGCGGCAATTCGTCTGCGGCGAGGCAAGACGAGTCCTCCCGACAAGCGTTTCATATCGCGAGGAATGAGCGGTCTTGTAACCGCAATTCTGACAGCCAATAGTAAGACTGATAACGAGCGCCGCTGCGCCGAGTACAATGTATTTGTTCATTTTGGATTCCTTAATATTTGAAGTGTTTTTTGTCTATATATCAAATATTCAGAATCCTGTCCAGAGTAATTTTTTCGATCCTTAAAAGACAGCGTCAGCAAGAATCAAATAAAAAAGGCGAGCGCCAGGGAACCCCTGGAACTCGCCAGTAAAAAAGCGTTTAGGCGTTAGGAATTATTTTGCTAACGCTTGACAGCAAACGTCTGTTATTCTTTATCTTGCGTCTCGATCTTGAATTCGTCTGAATTCGCCTTGAGTTCCGGGGCGTACATTGCTTCTCCGGTTGCCGGCAGAGCCGAGACGACGCCCGGCGTTTCCGCCTTGAGCTTGTAGCTGACAGAGCATTTGCCGCGAGCCAGCGTTCGGCAGAAGAAGCTGACCTTCTGATCGCGGAATTCGACATACGCGCCGATTTCGTTGCCGTTGTAGCCGCTGCGAACGTCCATCGGTTCAAAGCCCGCCGGCTTCTTGTCTTCAAAGACGAGGTACTCGTAATCGTTCTTGCTTTCCAGCGTCAGGTCGACCAGAATAATGTCGCCGGACTGGACGACGTCGCCGACTTTGAGTTCCTGACGAATGTACTTGTCGATCTTGACTTCAACCGCCTGACCGCGTTTTCCAACAGCGTTTTCGGTCGCCGATTCATCTCGAACGAGCTTGTAGTACTTTCGCTGAACCTTGATTTCCAAGCCAGAGGCGGGAATGAAGTCTTCCAGCGTGAAGTAGTTCACGTACGCGTTGAAGTACAGCGGACCGGAGCCGGTTCGTTTGAGTTCCAGCGTATGCTTGCCTTCAGCGATTTCTTCTCCTTCGAGAACAAACGTACCGTCAAAGGAGAACAGGTTTTCCTTGTCGATTTTGACCGTCTTGACCGTCTTGCCGTCCAGAACGACGTCAACCGTCATGTCAGGAGCCATCTCGTCGGTCTCGCGGAGGTATTCCGCAAAGGCTTCCAGAACGAGAGCTGTGTCTCGGGTGGAATTCCAGTACGTAGCGTGCTTGCGGTTATTGAGCAGGTACTTAACCAGCCGCGACGCTTCGTCAGTTTTACCTGTTCGGCACAGCAGT
>JAZRTH010000889.1:0-2042 GCA_045651945.1 Thermoguttaceae bacterium | reverse complement strand
GTTAAAACCCACGGCTACTAATATTGAACCGCTAACGCGGTTCTAGCGGAACGCTTCGCGTCTGTTTTCTACTGCCTACTGCCTACTGCCTATTGCCTAACCCTCATGGACTATCAACTGCTTGATTTCGGAAACGGTCGGAAACTGGAACGGTTCGGCGAGTTCATTCTCGACCGCCCTGCTCCGGCGGTGCAAGCGTATAAAAAGAATCGTCCGAAACTCTGGAGTCAGGCTCATTCAAAATTCTTTCGAGAAAAAGACCTCAAAGGGAAATGGATTGATCGCGTCCCATTTCCCAATTCGTGGAACGTCTGTATTAACGGTTTAACGTTCAGCCTGAAAAGAACGCCCGTCGGACATCTGGGCGTGTTCGTCGAACAAGCGGACAACTGGAACTGGCTGACGAGTGTTACAAAACCGGGCATGAAGGTTTTGAATCTGTTCGCTTATACCGGCGGGTCGTCGATTGCCCCGGCGCTGGCGGATGAGTCTGTTGTTGTCAGTCACGTCGATTCCGCCGCCAATACCGTTCAATGGGCGAAAGTCAACGGTCAGCTAACAGAACAGGCGACAGGGAAAAAACTGTCGATTCGCTGGCTGACAGAAGATGCAGAGCGGTTTGTTTTAAGAGAACTCAAACGGGGCAACGCTTATAACTCGTTTATTCTCGACCCGCCCAGCTACGGCCACGGCGCAAAAGGAGAAATCTGGAAAATCGCGGACGCCCTGCCCCGTCTGCTTGACGAGTGCATGGAACTAACCAACGGCGCGCCGGAATACGCATTATTAACGGCGCACACGCCTGAATTCCCCGCCGAGGAACTGGCGCGTCTTTTAGAACAGCGATTGCCAGGCGGCTATCGATTCGAGTCGGGCGCCATGCGTCCGTACAGCGTCGACCTGCCGCCGATGCCCTGCGGGGAATTCGTTCGGGTCGTTAAGGGTTAAAAAATCGTTAAGCGTTAAACGCGTCCAAAAGCGTCTGACGGCATTTCGGCAGCGCGGTCATGGCATTTTCTTTGCCTTCAAATTCAACGGAAATGTATCCCTTGAAGTTCGCCTTGCGAAGAATCTGGGCGATGCGATTGTAGTCCATGTCGAGCGTGTAATAAATACCGCCGCCGTAATAGAATTTGGCGTGAACGAAACACGCTTTCGCCGCGAGCGCTTCCATCTGTTCGTAACGGTCGTCGTCGAGCAGGTTGCCGGTGTCGAGAATAATCTTCATCCAGGGCGAATCAATCTCGTTGACAATTTTCAAAGCGCCTTCCGCACGTCGAGCCAAGCCCCAATGATTTTCCAGGCCGAGAATGACGCCGCACTTTTCCGCAACCGGCAAGCATTTTTCCAGACTGTCGATAACCCACGGGAATCCGTCTTCGTCTTTGTAACCTTCCAAAGCCGGTTCGATGCCCTTGTGGTTCATCAAATCCATAAAGGACTTCGACGTTCCCCAGCGCCCTGTATTGACGCGCAAGACGGGAATTCCCAACGCGTAAGCGGATTCGATACCCGCAATAGTCGTCTTGATGTTCTTTTCGCGGAAATCTTCGCGGGGATCGAGAAAACTCTGATGAGTAGCGTATCCGCACAGAGAAATCCCTTTTTCAAAAGCATACTTTTTCAGATTGCGAAGATAATCGGGATTTGTCTCGTACGTTTGAAACATCTGCCCGCCGCCGGGAATGACAGAGGACGTGATCTTGCCCGCCTTCGGGTTAAGATACATCTGCTTTTCAAGAATTTCCAGCCCTTCAAAGCCCATCTCAGAGGCCCAGTCGATGCACTGCTCCATCGTCGGGGCGTCTTCAGAAACCCAGTAAGAGTAAGAAGACACGACAATCGGGTTGACGTACTTCTGTTTTTCAGTTTTTTCTTCTGCCGGGGCGTTGTCCGCAAACGCGGCTCCCGACAACGCCGACATTGCCGCGCCTAATCCAGCGGCAGTCATGCTTTTTAACGCTGTTCGTCGATTCATGATTTAAATCATTCTTAAAGAGTAAATAAGTTAAACTTTATTGTTTATGCCAGATAACTTCAAT
>JAZRTH010000888.1:0-1902 GCA_045651945.1 Thermoguttaceae bacterium | reverse complement strand
TCCCTACTCCCTACACATGGATTCTTGCGAACTGTTTATTGATACCGCGCGTCCCGGCGTTTGGAACATGTCCTTTGACGAAGCCCTGCTTCGCCGCGCCAAGCCGATTTGTCGATTTTATCGTTGGGATTCTCCAACGGTTTCTTTGGGGTACTTTCAGCAATCAGAAAGAAATCCTCTGACCTGTTCAACCGTTCGACGAACAACCGGCGGCGGAGCAATCGTTCACGACAACGAACTAACGTACAGCATCGTCTTTCCCGCTCAAAGCAAGCAGTACGATTGGGGGCCGGATCTGTACGGCGTGGTTCATCAATCGCTCATTTCCGTCTTGCATTCTATTGGAGTTGACGCGAAAACGGCTCATGACGACCCGCCAACGAGAGAAAAGGACAAGCCGTTTTTATGCTTTGACCGTCGAAGCAGATATGATATTGTTCTGAAAGACGAAAACGGAAAAGAGTACAAAATCACAGGGTCCGCCCAACGGAGAACTCAAGAGGCGGTGTTACAGCACGGCAGCATACTGTTGGATCGTTCTTCCGCCTGGACGGAGCTGCTGGGCATAAATGATTTGGTCAAGCTTTCCCCGCCCCTGACAACGGAGCGTTTAATTGACCTTTGGACGCCGGTTCTGGCAAACGCGCTCGACGTCGATTTCGTTACGATTGATTATCCTGACGACGTTGACGAAAAAACTGTTGCCGACATTGCCAAAGAAAAATACGGCAATCCCGATTGGAAAAGAAAATAGCGGCGGCCAATTAGAATTTCGGCTGTTTAATCTCCCTCTGTTTCATAATCTGCAATTATCATGTCCAAAGAAGATAATTCCGAACCGATTGATCCGAACCCCAGCGTAAAACAACAGGAAACGGAGTCGACAAAAGACGATAACGAAGAAGAATATCTGGAAGATATTAGAATTGAGCTGAAAGATATGTATGACTCTCGCGTCAATTTCATGAATTCAGTCAATCAAATCAAGAATCGTCGTATCAACCTTGCGTTGATTCTGACTCAGTTTTTTTGTCGGTACAGCACAACTCAAATAATTGTTTTTCTCTCAGCGGCGACAGTTCTCGTTATCCTTCAAGGCGTTCAAACTTTTTTGGGTGCGTTTCCCCATTCAACGCTCTATATGGGCGTTCTCATGACGTTTTTAACGCTCGCGTTTATTGTCGTAACGTTAAAAAATATTCTTTCTGCTCTGGAGGATATAAAAAGAATCAAACAGGATTATTGCAGTTTGGGATTTTTAATTGCTAAAAAAAATGACAGCAATGACGAATCGTCAGACAAAACCTCATACACTCCAATGATAGCGTATAAAGATTGCTTCGACATGATCAGAACTCTGAAGATGTCCGATAAGCAGTATAAAAAATATTACCTTGTACCTGTTTTAATGCTCTTTCTCGATCGTAAAAAGCCAAACAAAGTTACTATTTTTGAAGATATGCCGCTAAACATTTCGTACGAATACAAAAAACAAACTTTTACTCAGAGCTGGAAATTCGCTCTTGTTACGCTCATTCCAGCCGCCATGATTGTTTTATATTCAATAAGCGTGTACATGAGTTACATCGCGTATACAACGCTGCATCAATAGTGCGGCGGCTTTTCGTCCCGAGGATTAAACGGCTCTCTGGACATATTCTGTAACGCTCGAACCTCGTCAATGAGACGCTTGTTCTGACGTTCCAGCTCGACAACGCGTTTATTTACGTCAACCAACGCATCGTTGAGCTGGTCTATATATTCTTCGCACCAGGCGAGACGTTCTTGTAATTGGGTTAAATCAGACATGGGAGGCAGTAGGAATAAGTAATTAGTTTTGAGTGGTAAGTGGTAAGGACGCAAGCGGCGTTCCTACTAACCACTTACCACTAACCACTATTC
>JAZRTH010000887.1:0-1491 GCA_045651945.1 Thermoguttaceae bacterium | reverse complement strand
CCGCCCAAAACTGATGGCGCCAACCGCACCAGGGGAGCACCTTCCACTTCCCGCGGTGATGGGATAAGATCCGCGTAGCCAGCAACGGACCGACGTCTGCGTAACCCGTATTACGCCCGCGCCGCGTCATAATGTCGAGGCTCTGCTCATAGAGCTTTTTGAACAAAAAACACCCTTTGTTGCTGCCGATAATGCAAGTACTCGCCCAAATAGTCCCGGGGCGTCGAACGTTCGCGCTGACGCCTACTTCCGGATTTTGAAGGAGGCTGTGGAAGTCGATCCGCTTTCGGCAGGCGACGTCTGAATCAAACCAGATCCCGCCTTTCTCATACGCTAACCAATATCGCAAGACGTCCGCGACGTTCTCACGTCTGCACGTCTTGAAAAGCTCGTTTATTTTGTCCGGAATGTCCGCGTCTGTCAGTCGGTGGTACGAATACCCCGCTTCTTCTGTATAGAGGTTTTCAACGGTTTTTTCAAGGCGTAAAACTGCCGGCGGTCTTTCTCCCTGCCAATACTGCCAAATATTAATTTTTTCCATTTTCATTTACTCCCATTTATTTTCCGGACATTTTTCTGTTTTCATTGCGATTTTGTTCCCCTTTAGCAGCCGGTGCGCGTGTCTGCCTAGATAGCACCCGCACTTCCGGCAGCGTCCGCGCCAGGGCTTCCCCGCCAGCGGCAGGAAGTTCTCGCACTGTCGGCAGATTTCAAAACGTTCCTTGATCTCTTCCGGCGTCCGCGTCGGTTTGCCGTTTCTGATCCAGCGCAAGACTGCGCGGCTATAGTCGATCGCCTGACGCCAGAACGGCTTGTTCGGGCAACAACTCACTGGCTGCCTCCTTCCTGTTCTGGATCGTCGTCCGGCTGTTCGTCGTCGTCCGGCGTCTGATCGCCGCCGCGGCGGTTAGTCAGCGGTTCGCTTCCCCAGCTGCCTTCGCTTCCGGGACTGCTTCCGCCGCTGCCCGAAGGCGAGCCGCACTCTAAATTGCACAGATCCAGACGTCCGCCGCGTCCTTCGCCGCCTTTGCGCCGTCGGTCGTCGCTTCCGCTGCCGTCTCCGCCGCCGTCGGTGTCATAACCGCAAAAATGCCCGTTGCGAAAATGTAAAAAACCCGCGCTCCATGTCAAAATTCCTCCCTCAAAACTGATGGAGGAAACAAAAGGAACGTCGGCGCTTTCCCGGCAGAATCCGGCGGAACTTCCGCCGCTGTCCTCGAACGACCCGCTTTCCGATCCGCCCGCGCTGCTTCCGCCCTCACTGCTGCTTCCGCTCCCCTCACTGGAAGAACTTCCGCCGCTCGATGAGCTTCCCTCTGAACTGGAAGACGAAAAACAGTCCCATTGGCATACTTTGACGATGTACAGGTCGCCCTTGATGTCTTCTACACAAAATAGCATAGAGTCCGGGCAGTTCAGGTTTTCGCCGCTGCCGTCCCCTATGATCGTTTCCGGGCAAAGATTGTAGGCGGTTCGAATGTAAGGCTCTAT
>JAZRTH010000886.1:0-2938 GCA_045651945.1 Thermoguttaceae bacterium | reverse complement strand
GCGCTTCCGCCGGAGAAAGTATAGTTTGCGGAGTTTCCTTGACGGAACGAATTTGTAACGGTCATCGGTTTCTCGGAAGATACGTTGACGCTTGCGCCGTCTTTCGTTTCAAAGTTGGCGACCGAAACCGCTGCTCCGGATAAATCGTAAGCGCTGTTTTGCTGGACGGTAAGCGTATTCACCCCGGTAATATTCCCAGAATAGGTTGATGGCGCAGAACTGGTCAAGGTCAAATTGGCGTCGTTGCTAAATGCAATATCGCCAGAACCCGACAGGTTATGGAAGGTCTGATCTGCGGTTGACGCAAGCGCCGAGTTGACCGTAATTCCGCCAGAGTACAAAAGCGCGTCTTTTGCAGTCAGCGTCAGCGTTCCCGTTCCAGACGCGGTAACGGTTCCGTTTCCAAGGCGAAATTTGCCTGCATAGCTCGTATTGTTGTTATTATTGAGAATCAGATTCTTGTTCGTTCCGATAATTTCGGAAGCGGCGGTGGTTCCGGAAAGGTCGTTAAGCTGCATGGCGTTCGTGCCGGAATAATTCGAGAAATCGAGATTCCCGTTGAGGGTAACGGCTCTGGAATTAACCAGATTGGCGTTAGCTCCGGACAGATTCATCGTAGCTCCGGCATTGACGGTCGTTGCTCCTGTATAAGACAAAGCGCCAGAGAATGTATGCGCGTTAGAAACAATTCTTAAACCTAACTTTGATCCGGAAGTTCCATCGGAAACGCTGCCGGTGTATGATCCCGCGCTTGCGTTATTCGTTACCGTTGTTCCATTGGTTTTACCATTGATGAATAACGTTGTTTCTCCGCTGGCGGCGCCGGAAGAAATAGCGCCTGATATCGTCCGGGCTCCGTCAAACCCGATGCTCGCATCTGCCATGAGAGTAATAGACCCGCTGACAGTGTCGGCAATACGAAGAGCGCCTCGGTCTTCGGAATTGCCGTTTCCTGAAATTAATACGTCAGCTTTAAATCCACCGCTAACGATAAAAATTTGAGTACCATCATTGACCTTAAACTTAAAGCCTTCATAAGATTTGCCGTCTGTATTGAATTTGTTTCCGTTAGAACCCCCATTCTGCACCAGGGAAATATAGCCGGTAAAGTTATTATTTGTTAAATTCGGTATATATGTATTTGAAGCGCCTGATGCACATCCAAGCCGCAATTCCAGATCTCCTGAACCGGAAAGGGTTTTCACATTTACATACAACTTTCCATTTTTGGAGTTGTAAGCTTTAATGGAAACCTTGCCGCCGTTGATCGTCATGTTTCCAGCGTAAGCAGCCGCATTGTCGAGATTAACGGCATTGGTTCCTTCTTTGATAATCGTTCCAGTCCCGGAAATGGCGTTTGAAAGAGTTTTGTCCGCGCTGTAATTGAATTTCAACGTTGCGCTATTGGTAACCGCTCCGGTTCCCAGCGTACCGTTGCCGGTCAGTTCGATCGTACCGGCGGTAATTGTCGTGTCTCCGGTATACGTGTTAGCGCCGGAAAGCGTCTGCGTTCCCGTTCCAATCTTTTCCAGCTGCATTGCGCCTTGAAGTTTTCCAGAATACGCTGATGTATCATTGTTGGCGCCGACTCGCAATTTACTGCCGCTGGTTCCAGTAACAACGCTTAAACTGTCAGAGCTAACCAGACCGTTGACGGTTTCTGTATGTCCGTTAAGATTCAAGGTTGACGTCAATCGGGAAGAGGCGTCGGTCCAGCTGTAAAGGACAAGATTGCCTGTGGAATCGGAACCCGCTGTGATAACGTCCGGAATCTGCTCGTCAGCGTCAAGAATTACGGTACCGGCATAAGTTGTTACGTTGCTGTTGTTATAAACGCCAGACGAGCCTATTTGAGTGTTTCCCTGATAGTTATTGGGAGTTGACGAAGTATTTTTGAGATGGATTGGGGACAGATATCCGGGCGCGACAATCAATGCCCCAGCGCCAGTAAGCTGTCCATTGAAATACAAAGTTCCCATTGTACTTTGCCAAACATTAGAAGCAATGGTTGTATTTCCTGATAGATTAACGTTACCATTAAAATAAGAAACGTCAGAACTGCCCATTTGCATACGGATTTTTCCGGTTTTTTCATTACCGTAACCATTACCGCTAATATTGACGTTGCAATTGAGCGTTGCTGAGGAATTTAACCAAATTTGCGCGCTGTAATTGGTTACATCAATCGTGTCTGCCGACGTCAAATCGCAATACGTTACTCCTTCAGGAAGCCCGGTAGTTATATTCTCTGAATTTATATTTGATTCAGTTGGCTTAACCCGCGTTTCGAGCGTATAAGTATCCGCAAACGCAGCAACGGAAGAAATGAGAACCGCGGCAAAAGCCAGAAGGACTAATTGAATAGACGTTCTTTTGAAACTGGTCATGTTTTTAATCTGTATGAAAAAGGGAAAATGAGTGTTATGAACGATTTAATAGCAGATACATTTTTGACGATTTAATCTCAAAAAACGTTCCTGTATACTATATATTATACACTGCATTTTGAAATATTCAAGCAAAAGTCAGAGATTTTTAGATAAAATTTAGAAAAATCTGAGAAGATGGGGAAGATTTGGGGAATATGGAGTGCGACGGCTTGCCGTCGCTTTCGTACTTGACGGCTTGCCGGCGGCGAGGCGCCGCCCCCAGTCCGCGCTACCGCGCGAGTCGTATTCTAACCGCTCCCATTGGTCGCTTGCGTACTTGACGCTAATAGGTTAATTTTCTCTTAGCGAGCTACGCTCGCCGGATTGAGTAATTCAATTTACAATAAAAGCGAGAGTTCCGCTTACGCTTCACTCTCGCACTCCGAAAAATGTTACGCTTGCGTAATTGCTAATTGCTAATTGCAAATTGCTAATTCGCCTAGTCCAGCGTGCCAAACGCCAGTCGCTGTTCCTGGCGTTCGTATTCCAGCAAACCGTCGATAATCGGG
>JAZRTH010000885.1:0-4056 GCA_045651945.1 Thermoguttaceae bacterium | reverse complement strand
AAAAGGAAGTAACGGAAAAGAACTTCCGCCGCGACTTGTTCTTCCGTCTGCGCGTTCTGGAAATCGTCGTTCCGCCGCTGCGAAAGCGTCCGGAAGACATCATCACGCTGTCGGAGTATTTCCTCAAACGGTTCAAAGACGAAACCGGCAGAAAGATCGAAGGGTTTACGCCGTCGGCAATGCGATGCCTGCAGGAATACCGCTGGCCCGGCAACGTCAGAGAGTTGAAAAACGTGATTGAACGCGCCGTCGTCCTGTGCCGCAGCGCCAGAATCAGCGAGTCGGACCTGCTCCTTTCCAACCTCGCCACCGCCGGGGACTCGTTTACCGCCGGACCACAGCAGGAAGGCTCTACCTTCACGCCGTGCTCTCTTACCGACATGGAAGCGCGCCATATCGAAGAGATGATGAAATACTGCGAATGGAACAAGAGCCGCGCCGCCTCTTTGCTGGGAATCGAACGCTCCACTCTGGACAGAAAACTCTTGAGATATAAAATCCGCAAACCCGCCGGCGTCTGGGACGACGAGAGGGAATAATCTATCGGAGTGCGAGAGGGAAGCGTAAGCGGAACTCTCGCTTTTTTCTTAATTTTGAATCGCTCAAACCGGCAAGCGTAGCTTGCTAAGAAAATCTACGGTCTTGACGGCAAGCCGTCAAGTACGAAAGCGGCGCCAAGGCGCCGCACTCCGAAAGAACCCCCATACCTACTCTTTACCAATCCCGAATTCTTTTCCTAATTTCTCATAAAAAATCTCAAAAAATTTTTAAATTGCTTGACATTCTCTGAAAATGTGATTATAATATGATATAATGTATAAGAAGTATAGGCAAATTGTATCTTTACATTCCGCCTGCCGTTTTCCTTGAATATCATATTTTTCCCAACTATACAGATTTTACTGGAGAATACGATGGCTGTCGTTAAATCCTGTTTCCGTCAGATTTCGGTACGTAGTTCGTTCATTGCGGTTATTGCCGCGCTTGTTGTCGGTTTGTTTGCCAGTTCCGCGCATGCGGATCGCGTCATTTATACAAACGGCGACACTATCCCCAACCCCGTTATCGGCGACGCGGTAAGCGGAGATTTGGAATTTAACGCCAATACCGACAATATCGAGTATTCAGGAACGGTCAACGACGTTTCCAGCTCAATTCCAACCAATCTTTTCGCAACCGGGGAAAAACAGGTTTGGCTTAAAGGTTCTAACCTTTTTACCGGCGTTTCAACGGTAGAATGCAACGCTCTGGTGTTCAAGGGAAATGCTGCAAACGTTACGTTTACCTCAGCCGGGTTTGCCGGTTCCGGGAAAGTTGCGTTTGAAAGCCTCAATAATAGCAACGCCAAAAATATGTCGTTGGTTTTAACGGCAGACAGTTCGACGCCGCAGCCCTTTACGGGAATCTTTCAGATTAACTCTCAATCCAGGCTTTACTTCTCCTCTGACGCCAATTTCAGCAACGCTACGCTGAAAGTCAATGGCGGAAATAGCAATGGCAATTATACTGAAGTTTCGTTCAATACATCTGCAAAAAACGTGTCGTTTAAAGACGTTACATGCGATAATCAATACGTTCGTGTTTTGAATATAAACGGTACGACAACCGCTGACGCCTTAAATACGATTTCATTTAAATCAGGAACGTTTATCGGTGAAATGGGACGTTATGGAAACGGAGGGAATGACATTGAAGGTAAATCCTCTGCTTTTGTAAACTATTTCAATTTAACAAAAGCCAGCGATGGAACGGACGACGGAGGAACGCTTACTCTGTCCGGTCCCGTTTATTACAAGGGCAAGACAACCATCGACGGCGGAACGTTAGCCATTACCAACAGCGATTTCGTCTCCACCAGCGATCTGACGGGTTCCGGGACGCTGAAGCTGTCAGGCAACAACAGGTATTTCAACATTGCCAGCAATACGCCCTCTGATTTTACCGGCACGGTTCAGATAGCCGATTCCAGCATTTCTGGCAACGTTCGAGTTAAACTCGCCGCTGCAAAGTATTCATGGGATAACAACGCTTTAGTAACAACCTATTCCGCAACGGACGTCAATATGCCCAAAGCCACGTTATTACTTGATGGAAACCCCTCTGGCAAGTTTGCGGAATTGGCTTTTAACAACAAAAATTCCAGCTTGACAATCGGAACGTTAAACGGCAACACATACGGCAGAATTCTTAACCTCGATTCGACCATAACCACAGCGACATATAATAATTTAACCGTCAGCAACGGAAACTACGCTGGAGAAATCGGTCGAAGCAACGACACTTCATACCCTTATGTAAATCATATCAATTTCATTAAAGCAGACGACGGTTCAGCAGACGGCGGAACGCTCACTTTGTCTAATGATTATATGCTTTACGATGGTACAACCACCATCGAAGGCGGAACGCTGGAAATTACCAACTCAAATACTTCAGATGGATATCGTCAGATTTTTGCACGCTCAACAGCGCTCAACGGCTCTGGAACGTTGAATTTTACTGGAAAAGGTTGGACTGTGTTCAGTATTAACACAGCTGACACAACAACGCCTCAGGAGTTTACTGGAACTGTCAACGTTGCCGAGAATTCTAAAATTATGATCAAATCCGAAGGCAATCCTGTCAAAGATCTCAATCTGGGCAATGCAACGCTCTATCTGGATAAAAACGCGAATGTCGGCTTGCACGGAAATGGCGGAGTCGCTTCCGCTTTGACTGTAAAAGAACTCTATACTGAAACCGGTTCTACAGTCAGAGTTTGTTCTGGCAGTCCAAGCGCAGGCAATTTTGGAGTACTGACAGTTGGTTCTGGAGAAATTAATGGAAATATTGGCGTAGAAGACAACAATTATTTCAACCTGGTCAGTCTGGTTAAAGCCAGCGACGGGACAGCCGACGGCGGAACGCTCACTATTAAAGGAAACCTCTACTATACAGGACCAACGGTAATCGACGGCGGAACGCTTTGCTTTGAAAACAACGGTACTGGATACAAGTACTTCACCGCATCAACGGCTCTTAAAGGTTCCGGAACGTTAGACCTTCAAGGCAATGACTGGATTGGGTTCAGCATCAACGCTGACGCCGCTGAACCTCAAGAGTTCACCGGTACAGTCAACGTTAAAAACAAGATCATGATTCGAGCTGCCGACAATACGAAAAATCTCAACTTGGGCAATGGTACGCTGCACCTCGAAGAAAACGCTCTTGTTGGTTTGCATGTACAAGGCGGCGAAATTTCCGCTTTGACAGTTAAAGAACTCAATACAGAACCCGGTTCAACGGTTCGTCTTTGTTCTGCTAACCCGGGAGCGAATAAATTTGGAACGCTGACCGTTGGTTCCGGAACTGTCAATGGGAATTTAGGCGAAAACCATTCCACTAACAAATATTACGATCAGGTCAATCTGGTTAAAGTCTCTGACGGCTCAGACGACGGCGGAACGCTGACGATTTCTGGCACGAACTTCTATACCGGATCAATCGACATTCAAGAGGGAACGCTCAAGTTGGCAGACGCCGCGACGTTAAGCAAAGGCGCAACAACCATCGGCGAAGCCGGCGTTTTGGAATTCAACGTTGCCAACGGCGAAAAACAGGTCAATATTACAAATGCCAACCCGATTTCCGGCGCTGGTCAGATTGTCAAGTCCGGCGCTGGCGTTTTGAAAGTTGATAATCTCGATTCTCCCAATACCATTTCAGCAGAATCCTTTACCGTCAACGCTGGCGAACTGGATTTCCGAGGGTATTTTGAAGGCGACATCGAAATCATTAACGGCGCGGTCTTCTCGCCCGGCAATTCCGTTGGAACGCTGAGCGTAACAGGCGATGTTTCGATCATCGACGGAACCGCTCTGTTTGAATTTGGAGATTATACCGGCGCGGACGAAAATCACGACGTTTTGACAATTCTCGGAGCAGACAACCTCTTTACAGCTGGAAACGGCATGATCTCTCTGGCGTTCGACGGCGATCCTAACGCCTGGGCGACGGACGGCGGCGAATACAAGCTGGTATCCAACGAAGGATTTACCGTCGGCGATAAATCGTCCT
>JAZRTH010000884.1:0-18646 GCA_045651945.1 Thermoguttaceae bacterium | reverse complement strand
CAAAAGCCGAAGCCGAGGCGAAAGCCAAGGCGGAAGCAGAAGCCAAGGCAGCCGAAGAAAAGGCGAAAGCCGAAGCCGAGGCGAAAGCCAAGGCGGAAGCAGAAGCCAAGGCAGCCGAAGAAAAAGCCAAAGCCGAAGCGGAAGCGAAGGCAGCTGAAGAAAAGGCAAAAGCCGAAGCCGAAGCGAAAGCCAAGGCGGAAGCGGAAGCGAAGGCGAAGGCAGAAGAAGAGCGCAAAAAGAATATGGCGCCTGGTCAGCTGGAAAGCGGTAAAGTCAAAATTGAAGTTACCAAAGACCAGTTAGCTCAAAATATCAAAGAACTCAAAGAACTCGAAAAGAAACTTGACGAGTTAAACAAGAAAGTCTCGCCAGCGGTTGTCGGCATTGTAATCGGCAACGCCAGCGGATCGGGCGTCATTGTCAATCCGGAAGGCTTGATCATGACAGCGGGTCACGTTTCCGGCATGGCTGGTCGCGACGCCAAGATTATTCTCTCCGACGGTCGCATTGTCAATGGCAAGACGCTTGGCGGAGTGAACCCGGTCGACGCCGGTTTAATTCAGATTACCGATGCTGGCGAATATCCATTTGCTGAAATTGATCGCAAAGATACAACGGAGCAAGGAGACTGGGTTGTCGCATACGGTCACCCGATGGGCTATCGTCAAGGACGCCCGCCGGTAATGCGTTTGGGCGAAGTCATTCGCGATTCCGACACCGTTATTCAGACGGACTGCGTTATGATTTCCGGTGACTCCGGAGGACCGCTGTTCAACCTCAAGGGCGAGGTCATTGGAATCAACAGCCGCATTTCGGAAAACGCCGCTCAGAACTTCCACGTTCCGACAAAGATTTTCCTGGAATACTGGGGAAAGATGGTCGCCAGTCAGATGTGCAACCATACTCTGCTTCCCAAGAAAGAGATTAACCATTTGAGCTTCCTGGAAACCATCAAACCGATTCTTCCCACAATGGTTGGCATTCGTCACGGCGCAGCCAACGCAGCGTTTGGCATAATTGTCGATCCCGACGGCTGGATTGTTACAAAAGCCAACTGCATCGATCCGACCAAGAAGGTAACCTGCTTTGTCGCTGCTGAAAAGAAGGAAGGCAAAATCACCTTTAAGGCAATGGACGCGAAGATTGTCGCTACTGACGAAGGACTGGATTTGGCGCTTCTCAAAGTTGACGCGAAGGATCTGGAAGTTGCTCCGTTTGACGAAGAATTCCCGATTGAAGTTGGTCATTGGGTTTTGACGCCTAGCGTTGAAAAGGGTCTTGCCGGATTGGGCGTTATCAGCGTCCCGCCGCTGTCGATTCCGAAAGAACGCGCTATTGTCGGCGTTCTGCTTGAAGAACGCGATGGCAAACTCTACGTCGGCGACGTCGTCCCGGACATGCCAGCCGCCAAAGCCGGTCTGAAGAAGGGCGAACGAATCGTCAAAGTCAACGGCGCGTTTGTTTACACCGCAGATCAATGCACAAACGAATTCAAGAAGTTCGACATTGGCAACAAGATTTCAATGGAAATTGAATCGGAAGGCAAAACACGAACCGTCGAACTTGAACTCACCGCCAGCGCTCACCACAAACCCAACGAGATGAACGGCATGTCCAAGCGCCGCAGCGGATACGAAAACGTTATCCAGCACGATTCCGTCATTCGTCCGGAAGAATGCGGCGGCCCGCTTGTGAATCTGGACGGCAAGGTTATTGGAATCAACATCGCCCGCGCCGGTCGAGTTGAAACCTACGCTCTGCCGATCAAACAGGCTCTGGACTTTGCCAGAAAGAACATCAAAAAATAAGCAGAACGCTTGACTATTAGAAAAGTTACGTTTTGAAATTCAAACCCTCGGGATTCTCTCTCCGAGGGTTATGTTTTTTTAGTCAGGAATCAAAATATTGAAAGCAAGAAATAAAAAAAGCCCCTGCAAATAATTGCAAGGGCGAACAATATCCCCAGAGGGACTCGAACCTTCAACCTACGGATTAGAAGTCCGTTGCTCTATCCAGTTGAGCTATGGGGACATTGATTTCAAATCGTTATTAAATATAGCGAAAAAAAGGATTTTGTCAAGGCGGTAGTAAAAATAGCAAAAATGGCGGGCGCTCACAATAGTCCATACATCAAAATATTTGTTATTTATGGACGCCCCAGATTTGCTCAATCATTGCAAACCCGACAGGGTCGTGGCGGCGGAATTCTGTTTTGACAAACGGATAGAAGTCGTTTTCTCCAAAGTAACATTCCGTCAGTTCCGCGAAGTATTCCATCGGGTTGGTTGCCGCGTAGGCTTTTCCTTCTTGCTGATAGTAGTTCAAAACGCGGTCGTAGAGCTTGTTTTCCATCGCGTTTTTATAGGCGTGAAGAATAACCTCGTTATTGTACCCGTTTTCGACTGTTTTGAAGTGGTACGCATGCGCCAGTTCGTGAAGCAGCGCCATGGGCTGACGGTCGTATTCGCTCAGAAAATACTGGGCGTTGGGGATGTCGATGCCGTTGGTTTTATCCGGATTGACGCCGTGTGTTTCAAGCCACTCTCTGCTGACGTGAAAACACATGTTTGTGTAATTCGGGTCTTTTGCCTGAATCCAGATGGGCGTTTTCTGGATTTCTTTAAGCGCTTTTTCCGGAATGAGAACCTGAATCTGGGTCAGCTGAAGGGTAATCAATCTCATCGACTTCTTCTCCAGGTCCGGATTGGCTCTCAGGTCAGCGGCGACGTAAACCGTCCAGCCGCAAACGTCGCGGGCTTCATACTCAGACGTTGGGACGAACGGAGCGTAGGTTTTCCTCTCTTCGCTGCGCGCCGACGCAGTCAACGCCAAAAGCGTCAGACAAAACAATTCCAATAAAAGAACAAAGCGTTTCATGGTTTGTGCATTTTGTTTAAGTTAAGCATTTTCAATACGGTGAAGAAAATCCCGAAAACTGCTCTTTACACCGTCGCGATATTTTGCTATTATCCCATGCCGTTGATTTTTTGCAAGAGGGCGGGAGACGCCTTCTAAAACAATTCCATACGCTAAATCGGAGTAAAAATATGAACTTTAATTTCTTTAACTGGATTCGCCAGGGCGTTAAGCAGTCGGTTTTAATGGGCGTTCACGACGCGGTTGAGTGCATCGGAACTCCGGTTGAAACGGATCAGGTTCGTGAAACGCTGCTTCAGTTCGCTGGAACGGACGAAAACGCTGTAACGACCGTTGACGTTCGCCGTCTTCCCAGCTCGACGCCTCGCACCTCTGGCAAACTCGGGCGCCGTCTGAGCGACACACTCAAAAAATCGGACGAAACAAAGTCCGAGTAATCGCCCAAACTCGACGCTAAACCAAATCAATAGAGCGCGACGTCTGACAGCCGCGCTCTTTCCCGCCAGGGGCGGTTCCCGATTGGACGTGGGTAGCGCCAAAACCAGCTTTTTCGGAGGCATAACCTCGTCCGTTTGCCCGTGCGGCTTCGCACTTTGTTCTTTCCTGCTCGTTAGCTCCTTGCAATTCATTTTGAAATCGGGTACAATCAAGACATATTCAGTTTTACACTTGATTTTTAAAGGAGCAATTATGAAAAAGGCGATTTTGGCGCTGGCGTTGGCGATAGCGGCTGCTTGCCCCGCTTGGGCGTCTGTAGAAAACGATAATCACGACATGGCTGGCGGGACGTTTGGCGTTGCGTGGCTGGACGCGACAGGCGAGCTTCGCGTGTTCGACGGGCAGAAGGTAACCCGGTTCATGGAGTTCTATCAAAAGGGAACGCAAATTGCCGCTGTCGACGTTGACGGCGACGGGCGCGACGAGCTGGCGGTTGTTGGCTGGTTTAAAAAAGACCTCTATATTATCGACGTTGACAAAACCGTCCAGACCGGCAAGACGACTTACGCCGTCAATTCGACCGGAGATCACATTCTCTATTTAACCGCCGGGCGCGACGCCAACGGACTGGGTCAGGTTTTAATCAACAACACACTCAATCGCGTTTTCCTTTGGAAGCAAACCAACGGGAAGGGCGGCTGGACAAACGTTCCCGGCGATTTCTCTCAGGCGTCAGCGGGAAAATTGCAGCCCAACAGCGCGTTCGACAGTTTTGTAACAGTTACCGACGGCGACGTCTATCTTTTCAATCCCGTCTGGAATATGTATACCCAAAAGGCGTTGGGGAAATCGATTCGGTCAACGATTTGCGGGAATTTCGCTCCCGCGACAAAAGAAGACGAAATCGTTATTGCCGGGAAAGAGAATACATGGATTCTGATCGGCAAAAAAGTCGACCCGCTGGATAAAGTCGTTAAGAGCATGAGCGTCGGCAAGACGCCGGAAAAAGACGTTCTAATTGCGGTCGCCGCTGACGGCGCGTTATGGCGATACGACAGAACCGACAAGTCCTGGACAGCGCTGGCTCAAAACGTAACGGGATTTACGTGCGTTGTAACAGCGCCCGCCGCCGATGGGGGGTATACGATTTACGCTCAGACGGAAGACGGGTTGTACCGTGTTTCTCCCGATGGGAAAACGGCTGAATTGGTCGCCGGTCAGGCGACGTCCCGAATCCCGCTCAAATCAGGCGGAAAGACGGTTGCGGTTTATCAGAAGGACGGCAAATGCAAGCCCTTTATCGAAAAGCTCTATACGCCCGCCGGGGTTCAGGTTCTGCGGGACTCGTCGCCCTTGCGTCCTCATCATCATTCGCTCATGTTTGCTCACAAGGCAGACCAGACGGAATTCTGGGGAGAGTACGGACCGAATTGCGGCTTTGAAATCCCGGTTAAGCTGGAATCGACCGAGTCGTCCATTAAATCGGAGTTGAACTGGATTCGTCCGGACGGAGAGGTTCTGCTTAAAGAACATCGGGAAATCACTGTTGAATACGTTCCCGGCGCTGACGGCGGTCAGCCGCAATGCGTCTTGACGTGGAAAACCGTCTTAACGCCGGCGGGCGACAAGCCGGTTCTGCTCAATGGTCACAACGCCTACTTTGGGTTGGGGCTGCGATTCGTCGCCGACCTCGACACCGGCGCGCGGTTCTTTAACAGTACTGGCGTTCACGACGGGAAAATCGTCCGCGACGACGAACGGGTCAAGCCCTGTCAATGGTTTGGAATCACCGGTAAGGTAGAAGGCAAGCCGATAACTCTGATCATTTACGATCAGCCGGGCAACACTCGCCCCATGACGGGATACACGATGGGCGACGCCGGCAAGACATCCGCCTATATGAGCGCCACGATGGCAACACGAGAGAAGCCGATTGAACTTAAACCCGGCGAGTCCCTGACTGCGTGCTACAAGATTGTCGTAACAGACGAAGAGCATGAATGAATCAGAGGATAAGCCGCTAGCCGTTAGCTGCCAGCTATTAGCTGGGACATTCGATTTTATATTTACTTAACCCTGGATATTAAGGAGCGTTACATGTCAATTTTAAACAAAATATTTACATTGATTGCAGCCGTGATTATTTCGAGCGTCGTTTTCGCTCAGGGGGAACGCGACCCGCATTTCGACCCGGTCGCAATTCCGGAGTACACTCTGCCTGACCCGCTGACGGCAAACGACGGAACGAAGATCACAACCGCCGAGCAATGGAAAGCCGTCCGCCGTCCGGAAATTTACAAGATGTTTTCCGAAGGGGTTTACGGCGTCATGCCGCCCAAGTTTGAAACGATGACCTTTACCGTCGAGAACGTAAAAGCAGACGCCTGCGGCGGAAAAGCGACCAGAAAAGAAGTCGTTATCAACTTCAACGGTCAGCCGGACGGCGTCAAGGCGCGGATGCTGATTTACGTTCCCAACAATCGCCCGGAAGGGAAGAAAGCGCCAGCGTTTCTGGGGATGAATTTTCGCGGCAATCATACTGTTACCCTGGAAGACGATGTTACAATGACGGACGCATGGGTTCCCAACGAACCCAAGGAGGGACGAGTCAACCACAAGTCAACGGAAAAGAGCCGCGGCAAATATCAGGAACATTGGCGTTGGCCCATTGAGCAGATTATTGACCGCGGCTACGCTCCTTGCACTCTGTTTATGGGCGAAGTAGCCCCGGACAGCCCAGACGAGTATCTCAAGGGCGTTGCGAAGCTCTTCCCGGAAAAAGAAGTCAAAGACGGCTCGGAATGGAGAGCGATTTCCATGTGGGCGTGGGCGCTGTCCTGCGCTTTGGACTATCTTCAGACCGACCCTGACATTGACGGAACGAAGGTCGCCGTGATCGGTCATTCCCGACTGGGCAAAACCGCGTTATGGGCGGGGGCGTCTGACGAACGATTCGCGCTGGTTATTTCCAACGAATCCGGCTGCGGCGGAGCGGCTTTGTATCGCCGTCCGGTTGGAGAGCGTCTGGGGTTCATGAAGAAGCATTTTCCGCACTGGTTCTGTGACAATTTGTTTAAATACGCTGACAGAGAGAACGACCTGCCGTTCGACATGCACGAGTTAATTGCGTTACAGGCGCCGCGCCCGGTTTACGTTGCGTCCGCTTCACTGGACATCTGGTGCGATCCGAAAGGCGAGTTCCTTTCCGCCTGCAATGCTGAACCGGTTTATAAACTGTTTTACGACAACCCGCTCGGCGACAACGTCAATCCTCCTAAAATGCCGGCTATCGACGCGCCTGTCGGCGGAATCATTCATTACCATGTCCGAACAGGCAAACACGGTCTTCTGCCCTGGGACTGGGATAAGTATATGAACTTCGCTGACAAATACATGAAATAGACGCCCCCGATGGCGGGGGAGCCAATCCGCGCCGACAAGGTCGGTTCCTGATTGGACGTGGATAGCGCCGAAATCAACTTTTTCGGAAACAAAACCTTGTCCTACTGCCCGTGCGGCTTCGCACCCGCGCGTCTGCCAATACTCGTTCCCGTTGGTCACTTTGTCCCGCCCGGGTACTGCAACGCAACCGATAACCTTTCTGGATCACGGACGTAAGTCCGCTAAATGAAAAATTCGCTTCGGCGGGCGAAATGCCCGCGAACCGGGGTGAGTAATAGTTTTTACCAATCCACTTCAATTCAATCTTAACTTTCAATTTTCATCAATGTTGAAATTTAAACGTTTCCCCCCTTGCAATTCATTTTTGAACGGGGTACAATTATCAACATATAAGGGGGGCGTTGACTATATAACCATATCCCACCTAAACTATATAGAAAGATTTATTTGTTTCCCTCAATACTTCAGGAGAGATTATTCATGACAACCAGACGAGATTTTTTGAAGACGTCCGCTATTGCAGCGGCGGCGACTATTCCGTGTATTGACGTCATTCCCGCCTCGGCGGCTGGCGCAAACGATCGCATTGGCGTCGGGTTTATCGGCGTTGGCGGACGAAGCGGCGAACATCAGCGCATTATCAAGAACTTCCAGAAGGAAGGGATTGCGGAACCCGTTGCCGTTTGCGACGTCTATCGCCCGCGTTTGGAAGCTGCGTCCAGAAATCTGGGCGGCTGTAAAAAGTACGACGAACACGAGAACCTGCTCGCTGACCCCAACGTAGACGTCGTCTGCATTGCCGCCCCTGACCGTCTTCACGCCCCGCTGGCAATTGACGCTCTCAACGCCGGCAAAGACGTTTACTGCGAAAAGCCGTTGACGCACTGGGCGCAGTTTGAAATGGCAAAGAAAATTGAAGAAGCGGCGGAAAAGAATAATCGACTCGTTCAGGTTGGAACGCAGTACATGGCAGACGACAACTTCCCGAAAGTTGCCAAGATGATTCAGGACGGCATCATCGGCAAACCGGTTCACGTTCAGCTGAGCTATTTCCGCCGCGGCGACTGGGGCGAACGCATGACCATTCCAGATCCCAACGCCAAACCGGGGCCAGATCTGAACTGGGAACGATTCCTCGGCGACGCGCCCAAAGTCCCGTTCTCCGTTTCACGATTCTTCCAGTGGCGTCTGTGGTGGGACTACGCCGGCGGTCCGTCTACCGACTTGCTGGTGCACATGTTCACGCCGGTCTTCTGCGTTTTGGGTCTGGATTACCCGACGCGCGTTTTTGGCGGCGGCGGAACGTTCCAGTACAATCGCGAAGTCCCGGATCAGTGCAACATCATCGCGGACTACGAAGACGGTCCCTCAGTTGTCATGTGCAACTCGCTGTCTAATTATCGTCCGTCTGACACCGTTATTCGCGGAACCGACGGCGTTATTATCTGGGAAGAACTCGGCAAAGGCAACTCCGGCATTCGAATCGTTCCGTTCGCCAAAGGCGCAAAAGAAATTCGCATCCCGTGGGCTGGTATGGGCGACACAAGCAAACTGTGGAGGAACCTGCTTGACTGCGTCAAGACGCGTGAAAAGCCGTTCAGCGACATCCAAACAGCCGTTCGCGTTCAGGCTCCGTTGAGCATGGGTATTATCTCCCATCGCGAAAGCAAAGTCGTCCTGTTCGATCAGGAAACTCAGTCGTTTGTTCTGAATTAAATATAGTTATTAGCTTCTAGCTATTAGCTGTTAGCTTGCTTAGGTTCTTGCATTGATGAATGAATCAGGTTTATCAAGCTAATAACTAGCGGCTAGCAACTAGCGGCTTATATTAAGGAGAAAATATATGAAACACATTATTTACTCGCTGCTTTTAGCGCTTGTATTTACTCTTCCCGCTTTTGCGGCAGAGAATACCTGTCACAACATGGCAGGCGGAACGTTTGGCGTTGCGTGGCTTGACTCCACGGGTGAAATTCGCCTTTTCGACGGGCAGAAAAGCGTTCGTCTGATGGGGTTCTACGAAAAAGGTCATCAGATTGTCGCTTTCGACAACGACGGCTCCGGCAAAGACTGCCTCGCGATTATCAGTCAGGACATAAAAGCTCTCTATATTCTCGATGCGGAAAAGACGATTGAAACCGGCAAAGCGGTTGTTCTGTCCGGACCGAACGGAAACAACGTCAAAGCGATTTCTGCTGGCGTGATTACCAAAGACGGCTCCAGAAGTACGCTTATCGCTTCAACGTATTCGGGAAGCTCCTATCTCTGGAACAAAGATTACGACAAAAAAGGCTGGCCGCCTATTTCCGGCGATTTTGATCAGGTTTCCGCCGGGAAAATCAAGGCGAACATGCCGTGTCAATTTGTCGCCATTACCAACGGAGACGTTTACACGTACAACCCGGTTTGGAACGTTTATTCTCAAAAGTTCATGGGAAAAAACGTAAAAGCAACCATTTGCGGCAACTTCGTTCCGACGACCAAGGAAGATGAAATTATCGCCGCCGGGGAAGACAATACCTGGATTCTTATCGGCAAGAAGGTTGACCCGCTGGATAAGGTTGTTAAATGTATGACGGTCGGCAAAGGGGCGGACAAAGACGTTTTGATTGCTGTTGACAAAGACGGCGCGCTGTGCCAGTATGACAGAACCGCCAAAGAGTGGACGACGCTGGCTGAGGACATGACCGGATTCGTCTCCGTTGTAACAGCTCCAAACGCAGACGGAACGTATACGATTTACGCTCGCACGATTGACGGTCTGTATCGCATTTCCGCCGACGGGAAATCCGCTGAACTGGTTGACGGTCAGCTCAAAACGCGACTCCCGCTCAAAGCCAACGGCAAAGTCGTCGCCCAGTTTCAGACAGCCGGGAAGTACAAGCCATACATTGAACAGTTGTTCACGCCCCTCGGCATTCAGGTTTTGCTGGACTCGCCCGGCGATCACGTTCATCATCACGGCTTGATGTACTCGCTGAGCATTGACAGCGCGGAATTCTGGGGCGAATACAACGACAGCTGCGGTCAGGAAGTTTTGACGAAATGCGAACTGTCCGAGGACTCGTCCGCCATCAAAGCGGAACTCGATTGGACGGCTCCAGACGGAACGGTCGTCGCGAAAGAGGTTCGCGAGATTTCCGTCGCATCCGAAGACGGCGCCAATTTTCTGAATTGGAAATCCGTTCTCACCCCCGCCGGCGACAAAGCGATTACGATTAAAGGACGTTACTATTTCGGTTTGGGAATGCGTTTCGCCAAAGACATGAATACGTCCGTTAAGTTCTCCAACAGTACCGGCGCTCACGACGGCGCTATCGTTCGCGGAGACGAACGGCTCAAGGATTGCCAATGGATTAACGCGAAGGGATTTGTTGCCGGCGCCCCGATTTCTGTAACAATCGAAGATCTGCCCGGCAACACGCGCCCGATGACCGGTTATTCCATGGGCGACGGCTGGAAGGCGTTCGCCTATATGGGCGCGACGATGCGCGTTCACGAAAACCCGATTCTGCTCGAACCCGGCAAGTCGATTATCGCCGCATATAAGATCGTTATTAAAGACAAAGAGTAGTTAATTAGTCAATAATTGTGATGAAAGGCGGTAATGGAGCGAACAACGTGAGCGTAATTACGCTTTTTAAAGCGTAACTTCGTTCGCTGCGCTCACTTCGTTACCGTCTTTTAATTATTTCCTGTTCCCCCAACTTCCTGCCATGAATCGACTCTGTTTCTTAACGTTTATTGGTATTGCCTTGTCAATTTCAGCGCTGGCGTCTGAGCCGGTTTATGAGGCGGAAATCTTTGAGTTCGCCCCGCATTGGGGAGAACCGCATCAGCCGCTTAAAATCGAAGAAAAAGACTCTGCCGCGGCTCGATTCAAGGCTACAGAACCATTTACGTCTGTTGTGGTTTGCTGTCCCAGCTTTTCCAATAACGTTGGATCGCTGCGGCTGTCGTTGTTCCGCTGGACAGACAATTACGAAAAAACGATTGCTGAAAAGCCGCTGCTTCGACAAACGTTTGTCAATTTCCGTGACAACGCGCATTTGGAATTGAGAACTTCTTCTGACTCCCCGCTGCCGGCGGGCGAGTATTTGCTCGTTCTCGATTCCGGAACTGAACAGGTTGGCGTCTGGATTCAGGAAGAGAATCCGCATAATTTTCAATGTTTCTTTAACGGCAAGCCGATGTCACAGACGGTTCAGATTTCCTGGCTGTGCCAGCGTCTTTCTCCGTTTCCGTTTCAAGGAACGTGGGAAAAGTACAAACTCGCCTCCGCGCCCGCGTCCTGCCCGCCGGAACCAAAGTTAAAAGACGACGACCCAATTCTGAAATACGACGTTCAGCCGGACTGTTTCGCCGCAACAGACGATTTGGGCAGAACGCTTCCAGAGCAGTCTGCCGTCGGACCCGTTCGACCGGGAAAGCAGGTCGGGATTTTTTACTGGACGTGGCATCAAGACGGGCATACCAATCATCCCCGCGTTTATAACAACACTCAAATCATTCGAGACAATCCCGGTATAGAAGACCGCCCGGACGATCCCGCGTGGGGGGAAATGTACCGTCCTCATCATTGGGACAAGCCGCTGTTGGATTACTACAAAACGACGGACAAGTGGGTTTTGAGAAAGCACGCTCAAATGCTTGCCAACGCACAAATCGACGTCGCCATCTTTGACTGTACAAACGCAACGATGACTTGGATGGAGTCCACGTGGGCGCTGCTGGAAACATGGTCGCAAGCCCGCAAAGACGGCGTCAATACGCCCAAAATCGCGTTTATGCTTCCATTCTGGGACTGGAACTATACCGCCGTTGACTTGCGTCAGCTGTACCGTGACATTTATCGGGACGGTAAATATCAGGAACTCTGGTTTTACTGGCAGGGCAAGCCGTTAATTTATGCTATTCCAGACGTTGTCGATCAAAAGATTGCTGAAACGTCCGGCGAAGAAAAACAGGAGTGGGAAGTCATTCGGAGCTTTTTCGCCTTTCGTCCCGGACAGCCCGGCTATACGTGCGGACCGCTTCGCCCGGACAACTGGTCGTGGCTGGAAGTCTATCCTCAAAACGGGTACGGAAAGCGAGCGGATGGGACGTACGACATGATTTGCGTCGGCGTAGCGCAGAACCATTCCGAGAACAAGCGCGACGGCTCTTCCGGCTTGGCGGCGATGAACGATCGCGACGTTTTCGGTCGCGCCTGGCAGGTCGGCAAAGAAAAAGACCCGCGCCCGGACGCCTTCAAATACGGATTGAATTTCGAACAGCAATGGTCGCGAGCGTATCAGCTTGACCCGCAATTCGTGTTTGTTACCGGCTGGAACGAATGGATTGCAGGACGATACCCGGTTTGGCAGGGGCAGGTCAACGCCTTCCCGGATGAATACGATCAGCGATTCAGCCGGGATGTGGAGCCGTGCGACGGAGAGCTTCGCGACAGTTACTACAATCAGCTGGTCGCCAAAGTCCGACAGTTCAAAGGCGTTCGCCCCCTTCCGAAGTTCGGAAAATCTGTAACAATTCCGTTTGATTCCAAGCCGAGCGTTTCGTCTGACCCGTGGGAATCTGTCGAACCGACATTTCGGGACTATCGCGGAGATACCGCCGACCGCAATGCGGAAGGCTGCAGCGGCGTTGTCTATACGGACAACTCCGGACGCAACGACATCGTTCTTTCAAAAGTCGCTCGAGACGACAAGTACGTCTATTTTATGGTTGAAACCCGCGACGCTTTAACAGCCTGCTCTGACCGCAACTGGATGCAGCTGTTTATTTCTGTCGCAGATGATTCTAATGCGCCCTCCTGGTACGGGTTTGAGTACGTTGTCAATCGGACGTCTCCGGGAGAGAAAGCTATTTTGGAGAAATCGTCCGGCGGTTGGAACTGGGAGCGAGTTGCAGACGTCGATTACCGAGTTTCCGGAAATCGTCTGGAATTGAGAATCGAGCGTTCTGCGTTGGGATTGACTTCTAACAAGCCTGTTTCGATCCGGTTTAAATGGGTTGACAACGGATTCCGAACGGAAGAAGATTCAAAAGCGTTACAGCCCGACATTCTGGATTTTTACAAGTACGGCGACGCCGCCCCGGACGGTCGGTTTTCGTTCCAGATTCGTGAAGAATAAAAAGCTTATCCGACAAGTTAGCGCCTTAATTCAGCTACTAGCTTTTAGCTTCTAGCTTGGTTATTTTAGCTTCACGCTTTAACAATTAACGCCGAGAACTACTGGTAACAAAGCTAATAACTAGTAGCTAATAGCTAGCAGCTTATTATACAGCAGGTTCCGGCTCCGCTTTTTTCGAAATCTTTCGTTTCCGATTTTTTCGTTTTTTGAGAATTTCCATTGGGTCTTCGTCGCCCCGCTGAACAAATGGCGAAAGTTGTCGGCAGCGTTCAGGACGTTGTAATTTGCGGACGGCTTTTGCTTCAATCTGGCGAACGCGTTCTCGGGTAACGTCAAAAATTCTTCCGACTTCTTCGAGCGTATAGGCGTTGCCGTCAAGAAGTCCGTATCGCAAACGGATAATCTCCCGCTCTCGATACGTCAAGCTCTTCAAAGCGGCGTTGATTCGTTCTCGAAGCGTATTTGTATTGATGGATTCGAGCGGGTCTTCCGCGTGACTATCCGAAAGATATTCGCCGAAATACGTATCTTCGTTATCTCCAACCGGTTGGTCCAGCGACAGCGGCGTTCGGCACATTTGAATAATATTATATGTCAGTTTAGGATCCAATCCTGCACGTTTGGCTGTTTCTTCAACCGTAGGATCAATATAATTTTCGCGCTGGAGTTCATGTCTGGCGGCGCGGACCCGGCGAATGGCGTCTACCATGTGAATGGGTATGCGAATAGCGTGACCATAATCTGTCGTGGCGCGCATGACCGCCTGACGAATCCACCATGTTGCATAGGTTGAAAATTTATACCCGCGATTGGATTCAAATTTTTCTACTGCGCGCATCAAGCCGGTGTTGCCTTCCTGAATTAAATCGAGAAAACTTACGCCTCGATTCCGGAATCGTTTGGCAATTGAAACCACCAGACGCAAGTTTCCAGACGAAAGACGCCGTTTGGCCTGATCGTAAAGCTCTCCGTATTTTTGAATTTTCTTCATTCTTCGCCTCATGGTAATTGGGCTTTCATGAGTCTGTTCAATAAAATACTGAAGTTCTTCTCGCAGGCTTTTCTGAAATGTTTCTTTTTTCGGGTCGTCCTGACAAGCTTGAATCTGTTTCTGAAGATAGCCCATTTTGTCGGCAACTTCTTTGAACTGTCGAATCGCGTCTTCCAGACGTTCCATTCGCAGACCAGTTTCTTCAATCAGACGCGCGGCTTTGAATCGAACGAAAATCATTTTTCTCCAGGCGTCATGACGACGTTTGGCAGAATACGATTTGTTAAAAGCGACTTTAAAATGCTCTATCGATCGTTTTACCAGACTTCGAAGCGTAATAAGATTCGGTTCCAGAATATTGACGTATCGCGACTTGGTTTCGGCATTGGTTACAGATACTTCCAGCGTTCTGTCAAGACGTAATTCTCCGCTATTAACTCCTTCCAGAATCTCTAACGCCTGACGAAGCAGATAGTCATTGGACATTAAATAGCAAAAATAACGGCTACGACGGCGTTCTACAAGTTTTGCAACCCTGATTTCCTCTTCCCTCGTAAGCATGGGTTCTTCGCCCATTTGGGTCAAATAGATGCGTATCGGATCGTCGATCTGGTCGTCTGTTAAAATTTCGACGTCCTTTTCAAATTGCTGCGCCTGTTTGAGCTGATCAATAGTAAAATCTTCGGAATCCGCAACCTCAAAATCGTACGGCAGTTCCGTATCCGCCTCTATAGAATCATACGGATTTGCCCCCCCAATGGAATATGCTCCATCAGGTCGACATGAACAGACCCTTTGCTGCATATCGGCGTGTTCGGCGTTATAGTCCTGGTTGTCAATTGAATACACTGAACGCTCAATTATTTCCGATGACTCAATTTCTTTATGCACGAATTTACCCCTTTGAACGAAATAAGTGTTTTCCCGATTTGTCAGTTCGTTTTGGCTAAATTCCCTCCTACGAACTAATTAACTCAACTTTATTGCCCTCCGTTCAAGCTGAATTAAATCGTTGAACTGTCGGCAAAGACTGTTTAATTGCTACATCTTGCCTATACAGCCTAGCTTACTTTTTTATTTTTGTAGTAAATTTTTTTTGAAATTTTTAAATTTTCCTTGGCGAGATATCTTGTAAGTGATTTATAAATATAGACTTACAAAGAGATTTCAGGTAAAAAATTTTTTGATATTTGTTTGATTAGCTTGATAAATCCTTGCCCTAGATTGTTTGCCTTTCTATAAGACGCATAAACGAGTAAAAATATTCCTTGTATCTACCAAAAAAGAGATTTTTTTTCAAAAAAACTTTCACAACAGACTGTATATTTCTATTTAAATGCGATTATTGACAGAATTGGTAAAGATTTACCATCGCCGTCCTTCCCGATATTTTGATTAGCGATATAATAAGTTATCAGCTTTTAGCTGCTAGCTACTAGCTCCTGGCTCTTGGCTAAAAGCTAACGGCTAGCGGCTATCAACTTAAATAATATTCTTAATTCACGACTAACCATGTATTATATAGGAATTGACCTTGGAACGACCAACTGCGTGTTGGCGTATACGGAACAGTCAGACGATTCGCCTGAACTGAAATTGTTTTCCATCGACCAGCTTGTCGACGCCTCGACGATTGAGGGGCGGACGTCGCTGCCGTCGTTTGTCTACCTGGCGTCGGAGTCGTCGGACGTCTACAGTCTTCCGTGGGCGAAAGACCGGAATTTCGCCGTCGGGTACTGGGCGACGCGGCTGTCGGACTCCCAGCCGCATCGGGTTGTCGACAAGGCGAAGTCGTGGCTGTGCTATAATCGGGTTGACCGGCACGACGCGCTCCTGCCGTTCAACGATGGGCAGTCTCCGGATGGGGAGCAGATTGACAAAATTTCCCCGGTCGAGGCGTCCAGACGGTATCTGGAACACATGGCGTCCGCCTGGAACTACGCTCATCCGGAGGCGCCGCTTTCTGAACAGACGGTTGTGCTGACCGTTCCCGCCTCGTTTGACGCCGCCGCCCGCGAGCTGACCCGGGAAGCGGCTTTGGCGGCAGGGCTGCCGGAGAACTTCACGCTGCTGGAAGAACCGCAGGCGGCTGTCTACGCCTGGCTGGCAAAGACGGGCGACAAGTGGCGCAAACAGCTCAAAGAGAACGACGTCCTGCTGGTCTGCGATGTCGGCGGCGGTACGTCGGACTTCTCTCTGGTCAACGTCGAACAGGAAGACGGCGAACTTTATCTCAACCGCTTGGCTGTTGGAAACCACCTGTTGGTCGGCGGCGACAACATGGACTTGGCGACAGCTTATTTCGCTTCGCAAAAGTTTGCAGAAAAAGGCGTTACGCTCGACCCGTGGCAGAATGCCGCCTTGCAGCACGCGGCTCGAAACGCCAAAGAACGGCTTCTGTCGGACAACGCGCCGAAATCCCATACGATTGCCATCGCCGGGCGAGGGCGAAAGCTGTTCGCTTCAAACGTTTCCGTCGAAGTTACAAAAGACGAAATTCTCAATCTGCTTCAGGAAGGCTTTTTCCCCGTCTGCGCTTCAACCGACAGACCGCAGCGAAATCGGAACAGCGGGTTCCGTCAGCTGGGGTTGCCGTACGAATCCGACGCGGCTGTTACTCGCCATTTAAGCGCGTTTCTGCAAGATCATCTCTCCGACGGACGCTTCCCGACTCACGTTCTGTTTAACGGCGGCGTGTTCAAGTCCAACGTTTTGAAAAACCGGATGTTCGACACCATCGCGTCCTGGGCGCCGGAGAATGCAGAGGCAACTTTCAGCCTGCTCGAAGCGCAAAGCGACCTGGATAACTCCGTTGCCATGGGCGCTGCTTATTACGCCTGGGCGAAAAACAACGGCGGGATTCGAATCAAAGGCGGAACCGGGCGTTCGTACTACGTCGGGATTGAGACGGCGGGTCTGGCGATTCCCGGCATGCCTCGACCGATGAACGCCCTGTGCGTCGCGGCGATGGGTATGGAGGAAGGAACGGAAACAGACGTCCCGTCTACGACCATGGAAATCGGGTTGGCAGTCGGTCAGCCCGAGAAGTTCCGGATTTTCAGCTCGTCAACCCGCAAAGACGACAAGCCGGGAACGCTTTTAATCCGCTGGTCGCCCGACGAGCTGGAAGAAACAGACTCCTTGGAAACAACGCTCGCCCCGGCTGCGGACGCCGACGATTCCGACTTCGTCCCGATTCAATTTCATTCCGTTGTAACAGAGTTGGGCATGTTCGAGCTTTGGTGCCAGTCCGTCAACTCGCCCGACAAATGGAAGCTGGAATTCTCGGTTCGAGAAGACGAATAAACGTCCAATAGATGGCATTGATCTCAGATTGTCCAATAATAAGGCGTCAATTCTACGGCGCCTTATTTCCCTTGTTCATCTTGTCCAAAAAGGCGCAGGAACTTGCTGTAAAATAATAACATCAAAAATGCAGCGAGAACGGCGACGCTGAATCCAAGCGGGGAAACCGGCTTGAATCCGCCGCCGACATAGAGCATTGGCAAAAGAATCATGCTTGCCAGAGCGCCAACGCAGCCGACAAAAATAACGGTCATCAATCCGATATGGCGATCGTTAAAAGCTGTTAGAATTTTTGCCGTCAAACCAATTGACATAATAAAACCGATCCAGACAAAAAGACGGCTCATAAAAGGAACGGCGTTGTTGTTCCATTCCTGAAATCCGCTTCGGGTTGGGTCAGAGTTGGGAGCGTCTTCATTCGAAATAGACAATTCGGAATTGGCAGATTCCAACTCCGAATTTTGAATTTCAGATTCTGAATTTATATTATCTTCCCCAAAACCCTCTGATATAAAACCAGCGCTCAAAAGAATTAAAACGCACATCAGCAGTCGCACAAGACGTAACTCTACGCTGTTCACTCCTGATTCCTCCTTTGAGTTATAATCGCTTGGCGTCAGGAGCGAGGCGACGCGGCGCTTTAGCGCTCCTGACAAATCGCTCAATTAGAGTCTCTTAATCGTTTCTTCTTCAGAGGCTTTCTGCAGTGCAGCGCGTTCATTATACAACGGCTGTTCCGAACCGGCGGGGAAATACTGCGTATCGTCTTCCAGATAGTATGGGCTGGGCAACGTCATGCCGCCGACGGTGGACTGGCAACCGACATTCATAACGCTTAAAAGCGTTACAGTAAGCAGTAAACCGGCAAAATACAGCGTTCTCATGGCAAGACTCCAAAAATATTTAAATGTTTCTTTCGTATCGAATTCAATTTCCCGGGGAAAATGATTTATTCAGTGGGATTCGTTTCGGCTGGAAATACTATAATTCCACAATAATACCGAAAATCGATACAATCTGTTGATATTTTTATCGTCTGATTTGACGCTATTCTTGAGTCTGCCAAAGAATAATTCTATCGATTTAATACTTTTTGCGCCCAAATCGCCAATTTTTCTCGGAAAATTTTGGCATTATGACGAATATCGACCGGAAAAGACGGGTGAACCAGAAACAGCTCCACGTCTTGCGTCAGTGGGCTGGCTTTAGCCAATTCTCGCATTTTACCTATAAGTTCTTCAGTGCGACTGGCGCTGCTGCAAATAGACGGGTCTTTCGGTTCGATTATCATAACCGGGACGCGAACAGGCGAATCTTCCGGCGCGTTTTCTTCCGGGACGCCAACCAGAGCGGCGCGGTTGACCAGTTCCGATTGAAGGAAAATCGCTTCAGTCGGGATCGAAAACCACGTTTTGTCTTTTCCGACGACGCGATGAGCCATTCGCCCACAAAACCAGAACCGGTCGTGGTCGTCCAGATAGCCGACGTCGCCCATGCG
>JAZRTH010000883.1:0-3383 GCA_045651945.1 Thermoguttaceae bacterium | reverse complement strand
TGGCGAGCATGCCGAGCATGGAGTCTCCCAAAGCGACAACAAACGACTGCTTTCCGACAACCGGCTGAGCGCACAAAACCGCGTGTCCCAGCCCCAGTTGACGCCGCTGACGGGTATAGAAGTACTCGACGTTGGCGCGTTCAAAAGCAAGTTCCGCCAAAAGCTCCTCTTTGCCCGTTCGACGGAGGTTTTCAATCAGTTCAACGTCGATGTCGAAATGGTTTTCAATCGCGGTCTTGCCGGGTCCGGTAATAAACAGCATCCGATTGATTCCGCAGGCGTTGAGTTCCTCTACAACGTACTGAACCACCGGCTTGCGCCCAACGGGAAGCATTTCCTTCGGCTGGCTTTTGGTTAACGGCAACAGACGGGTTCCGCGGCCCGCAACTGGAATAACAGCTAATTCTACGCTCATTATGTTAAAATTGTTCTAATAAAATTTATTTCGATTCAGCCGCCTTTTTGACGGACTCTGTAATCGCCTTATGGACATAAACCAACGCGGACTGGACGGTCGAAATTACCGTAATCCAGACGGAAACGATCATCGCCCATTGAACCGTCGGCAGGATATGCGGACACGGCATTTTATCGGCAAACGGAAGCAGCGTCAAATACAGCAGCGCGGTAATCGCGGCAACGCACTGGAACCCCATCTTGATCTTTCCAACCCATTTGGCGGAGAAGTCGATGCCCAGCCCTTCCATGTAGGAACGCAAAATCGTAATGATCAATTCTCGGGAAACGATAACGACCGCCACCCACGGACGCATTCCGGTCGGATAGCCGCAGGGGTCGTTTGCCAGTTCCGGAATGGCGCACAGGAAAATAAACGTCCCGCAAATGAGCATTTTGTCGGCAAACGGGTCGAGAATTCTTCCCAGCTTTGTTACCTGATGATAATGCCGCGCCCACCAGCCGTCGACAAAGTCTGTAATCGACGCCAATACAAACACGATCAGCGCTGACAGGTACAACATCGGCGCGTCAGCCGACGCCAAGCCGATTAAAACAAATAAAACTATCGCCAGTACGATTCTTAACGCTGACAGCGCGTTGGGAACGTTCTTCCAGTTTGTAGTTTGAGCTTCCATGGCTTTACCCTATAAAAAGTTGTTAGTTGCGAGAGGCGAAATTCAATGCCAGACGCAACAGCGTTCATTTAGAACCGCGTTAGCGGTTCAATATCAGTAGCCGTGGGTTTTAACCCACGGAGCGAGTTGCGAGAAGATTTGGGGAGACGCTTGCGTTCTCGCTACTCGCTACTCGTTACTCGCTACTCTAATCTGCCTTCCGGCGCGAACAGGATTCGGCCGCAGGACTGGCAGACGCAGAATTCGCCAACGTAAACCTGCGAGATGGTATTCTTAACCTGAGCGGTGTTGCATTGACCGCAAACCCCGTTTTTCAGCGGCGACAAAACGTCGTACTGACCGTCTCGAGTAAACGTATTGCGCGCCATACGATTATAAAGATCCCGGAATTCCATCGGCAGTTTCTTTTCTTCTTCTTTCAGCTTCGCGATAATCTCCGCCCGACGATCTTCCAGAGCCGGACGCTTTTCTTCCATGTCCGCCTTGAACTTCTCGAACTCCGCCTTAACTTTCTCAAGAATTTCCTTTTCCTTCGCTTCGTTCGCTTCCAGAGTTTCGATCTTTTCGAGGACTTCGAGAATTTCGTCCGACAGAACGCTCATCGCCATCTGACTGGCTTTGATGTCCTGCTGAAGCGCTTTGTATTCGTCGTTAGACTTGCATTCCATCAGCTGAGACTCGCGCTTTTTAATTTTCGATTCACCGTCGTCGAGCTGACCTTGTTTCGTCGCTGCAAGCTTTTTCTGCTCCAAAACCTGAGCGGTCGCGTCGTCAAGAGCCTTTTGCTGAACGTCAACTCTTTGATGGTGCAGAGCCAGAATTCTCGGCGCTTTGGTAAGCGTCTGATGGATTTCGTTAAATCGATTGTGTAAACTGTAAATCGCGCGAAGCGTTTCAGTAACGGGATTGCTTTCCATGGGATATATATTCTTTCAAAAAAACGAACCGGGGATTATTTGTTTGTAATTATATTATAGCAAATTCCGATTCTTTGAAAAGCCCCTAAAAGAAAGAGAATCTATTATATGAGTGATTGGAAGAATTAGCAATTGTCAATTAGCAATTAGCAATTGACGCAAAGCGAAAGGCGAGCCGGGAACGTCAGTTCCCGGGCATACAACAATTGCACTCGATCGAGTCCGGTTCGCGGGCGTGTCGCCCGCCTTGAAAAAACTTTAGCAAGGAAAGAGCAAGCGACCAACGGGAGCGGTTATCGGCAGGCGCGCGGCAGCGCGGATTGGGAGCGGCGCCTCGCCGCATTGCAAATTGCAAATTGCTAATTGATAATTGACTTAAAATTCCGCCGATCCCGGGTAGCGCGGGAACGGGATGACGTCGCGGATGTTGCTCATGGCGGTGGCGTACATGACGGCGCGTTCCAGACCCAAGCCAAACCCACTGTGCGGGACGGTGCCGTAACGGCGCAGGTCGGCGTACCACTGGTAGTCCGCCGGGTTGAGTCCCATTTCCACCATGCGGCGATTGAGAACGTCCAGGCGGTATTCTCTTTCCGAACCGCCGATAATCTCGCCGATGCCGGGAACCAAAACGTCCATGGCGCGGACGGTCTTTTCATCCTCGTTGAGGTACATGTAAAACGCCTTGATTTCCTTCGGGTAATCTGTTACAACGACCGGCGCTTTGAAATGCTCTTCGGTTAAAAAGCGTTCATGTTCCGCTTGCATGTCGATGCCCCATTTAACCGGGAAGTCAAACTTGCGGCCGCTGGATTCCAGAATCTTAATCGCTTCCGTATACGGCAGATGAACGAATTCCGAGTTGATAACGTGAGTCAGCGTGTCGATAAGCGTATGGGACTCGTCAATTTGCTTGTTGAAGAATTCCATGTCTTCGGCGCAGTAGGTTAAGCAGTCGGAAAAGATTCGCTTGAGCATGTTCTCCGCAATCTTCATGTTTTCCGGCAGACGGGCGAACGCGATTTCCGGCTCGACCATCCAGAATTCCGACAGGTGCCGGGACGTGTTGGAGTTCTCCGCCCGGAACGTCGGCCCGAACGTGTACACCTTCCCCAGCGCGCAGGCGAAGTTTTCCACCGCCAGCTGTCCGGAAACGGTCAGGCTGGTTTTACGTCCGAAGAAATCCTGAGCGTAATCGATTTTCCCGGCGTCGGGGCCTTCCTGAATTCTCGGGACGTCTTCCAGATTGAGCGTCGTTACCTGAAACATCTCGCCGGCGCCTTCGCAGTCGGACGCAGTAATCAGCGGCGTGTGAATGTACAGGAACCCGTTTTCCTGAAAGAAGTTGTGAATGGCTCGGCAGATGCAGTTG
>JAZRTH010000882.1:0-1505 GCA_045651945.1 Thermoguttaceae bacterium | reverse complement strand
AATCTTTTCCGTTGACGCGCCTTCGTTGATGATGTCTCGCAAACGGTCGTTCATAATCAACAACTCGTGAATGGCAGTACGACCTTTCAAGCCGGAACCGTTGCACGTGTTGCAGCCGCGGCCGTGATAGAACTTTTTACCGAGGATTTCATCAGGTCCCAAGTCCAGCGAAACCAACTGTTCCTGGCTGGGCATGGTTTCTTCTTTGCAGTCTGAACAAATGCGTCGAACCAGTCGCTGCCCCAAAACGGCTTCCAACGTAGCGGTAAGCAGGAAGGGCGGGATGCCCATATCTCGCAGACGCGTAACAGTGCTCGGGGCGTCGTTGGTGTGAAGCGTACTGAAGACAAGGTGCCCCGTAAGGGAGGACTGAACGGCAATTTCCGCCGTTTCGAGGTCTCGAATTTCCCCGACGAGAATCTTGTCCGGGTCTTGTCGCAAAATGGAACGCAGACAGCGGGCGAACGTGTTTCCAATCGACGCGTCGACGGGAATCTGAATGATGCCGTCGATGTCGTATTCGACCGGGTCTTCGGTCGTCATGAGTTTTTCTTCAATGACGTTCAGTTCGTTCAAAGCGGCGTAGAGGGTTGTCGTTTTTCCTGAACCCGTTGGTCCTGTTACAAGAATAATGCCGTTAGGAATTCGAATCAGTTTTCGGAAGTCGAGCAGAATGCCGGGATCCATACCGACGTTGTCCAGATCAAGCAAAATAACCGAACGGTCCAAAATTCGCAAAACCGCGCTTTCTCCGAACATGGTTGGCAGAATACTGACACGCAAGTCGACCGGGTGCCCGCCGACGGAAAGTTCAATACGACCGTCCTGCGGCAAACGGCGCTCAGCAATGTCGAGGTTAGCCATAACCTTGATTCGCGTCGTCAACGCCAACGCCAAATGCTTGGGCGGCGGAACCATTTCGTACAAAGCGCCGTCCGCGCGGACGCGGATTTTGAACTCGTTTTCAAACGGTTCAAAGTGAATGTCAGACGCTCGGTCGCGAATTGCCATCAGCAAAACCATGTTGAGCAATTTACGAACAGGCGCGGACTCCGCCATTGCTTGAGCTCCGGTCAAGTCAATCGTTTCGTCCATGGAATTGGCTGCCTGAATCGCCTTATTGAGTTCTTCATCCTGCTCGATGTCAACCAATAACTGATCCATCGAGTCGGTCGTTGCCGCTTCGTAATACTTGGCGTAAGCCTTGTTAATATCCGATTCCGACGCGACAGCAGGACGGATGTCATAACCCAGCTGAGTTCGAAGTTCGTCAATAACCTGAAGCTGCTGCGGCTGCGCCATGACGACGGTCAGAACGTTGCCTTCCAAACTGACGGGAATGCTTTTGTAAACTTCCGCCTGAGTAGGCGTAAAAATACCGATGACTTCGGCGCGAATATCCGTTTCCGCCAGGTTGTACGCTGGAACGTTGAGGTGATCAGCCAGAACTTCAACCAGTTGTTCGTCAGTAATCAGCCCCATGGAAATGGCAAGTTGACCAATGA
>JAZRTH010000881.1:0-4165 GCA_045651945.1 Thermoguttaceae bacterium | reverse complement strand
TTCCACCCTTTTTTAGTCCAAAATTGGGTCAATTACCTAATATTTTCTTTTGACGACTGGAATAATTCCTTCCCGATTGATAATCAATCTGATGATTTAACAAATCTCTACACGCAATTACGCAATTCATACCAAAGTCTTCGCTCCGATATAGATTCCTTATGTAACGGTCTTGAGATAACATTATTTTCATTTGATGAAAAAAGCGTATTGAGTATAATTGAATTGTGCCAATTCCTTGTATCGCAGCCGCGTCCGGAATCAGTAATTATCACGGATAATTGGCAATCGTTTACAAGTGAGTTTAGTTCAATTATCGAAGCTCAGACAAAGAAAGATGAATTAACAGAAAAATTGTCCCGTTATAAACTGGATTCTATAACGATACAAAATATCAATTTAATAAAGAAGCTTCATAAAAGTTGGAAACGTTCATGGTGGCTGTTCTCATTCAAGAAGAAGCGAAATCTTAAAACTTCGATTTGCAATATACTAAAGGAGCAACAGTCATTTGAAATTCAAGATGTTATTAAAGATTTACATGATATTGAAGCGTATCTCAATTTGAACAGATATATACAGGATTCAAAGAAGAAGTATAAAGTTCAATTTGACGCGTTTGCTGTTAACGATTATCTCGATTCAACAACAATACAAGACTGGGTTCAAATCGCAAATACTCTTGAGGGTATTATATCGCAAATTGCTTCAAATACCAGTCTAAATGAAGCGGTTCTTTTCGAGAATATCGGTAAGCTGTGGATTCAGAATCCAAACGACAATAATGATTTCTATCCAAATATTGCTCATTGTATTGATTCATGGGAAAAATACGAACAAGCATTGGTTGAATTCTTTCGTACTTTGAATGATAAAATAGAACAAGTTAAAAACGAAAGCGTTCTTCCTCTTTCTGTTCATAATAATGACAATGTTCCCAAAACTGATGGAAGCACTAATCTATGGGATACTGCATGTTGTATAGTTGATTTTTTATGTAAACACTCTCGCTTTCAGCAACTGTATTTACTTCCAGAATTTCAAAAACGAAAAAAGGCTATCTTAAAAAACGATTTATCAGATAATTGGGACGAGTTAACAAAATATATTGATTATCTTGATAACAAGGTCAGTTTGTTTTTACGTTCCTTTACAGAAGCCGTTTTAGGCAATGTTGAAGATTCTGAATTTGGAAATATTCAAAATAACTATGGTAAACTATATTCAGAAAAACATAGAACGTGTTTTAGTAAAGATGGATATCAGGAACTGGAAAGAAAACGTTCGCAAATTTCTGAACAAATGAGAGCGTTCGCCAACGTCTTTCAATTTGATTTCAATTTAATTGATTTTGATAAACATCAAGCGGATTGGCTTGACAATCTACTGTCGTTTATTCAAACAATTGAAGATAATCATGAAGTTTTGCATTATTTGATAAACTGGAACAATATATCAAAAACAGCTAATGAAATTGGTTTTGGTTATCTAACCAACGCCATTGCGTGCGGAGAGATTGCAACAAAAGAAATTCCTCTGATCTTCAAATATGTTTTTTTAGAAAATCTTGCAAAGGAAATTCAGAATAACGACAGAGCGCTAAGTCGTTTTAATTTATTAAAACAAGACTCGTTAGTTAAACGATTCCAGAATCTTCAAGTTCAATATCAGAACACGTCAAAAGTTAATCTTGCATACAAAATCAATCAACGTCTTTCAGTGAATTCCAATTTGAGTAATAATAATGAAATTTCGGAATTCAGACGAGAGCTAAAATTAAAACGTCATCAATCAATACGTTCTTTTATTAAAAGAGTTCCCAACGTTTTCAAAAATAAAAAGCCGTGTTTATTGATGAGTCCTTTGTCAGTAGCACAATATTTGTCTTCTGACGCTCCACAATACGATATTGTCATCTTTGACGAAGCTTCTCAAATCCCGGTTTGGGATGCCGCGGTGGCAATTGCCAGAGGAAAGCAATTAATTGTCGCTGGCGACCCAAAGCAGTTGCCTCCAACAACATTTTTTCATAAAGATTCCAGTAACGCCTTATATGACAACTATGAAGACGATCCGGAATCAACATCAGTTCGAGAATTGGCAAGTTTACTGGATGAATGCCAAGCAATTGGAATGCATGAAATAATGCTCAATTGGCATTACCGCAGTAAACATGAATCCTTAATTGCATTTAGCAACAATCATTATTACGATAATCAATTAATAACATTTCCAAGTTCAAACAACAATTCAGATTTCGGAATAGAATTCAAATATATTCCTCAAGGTTCATATGCTCGCGGTTCGAAACGCACAAATGAAATTGAAGCTCAAGCGTTGGTTAAAGATTTTACACAGCGAGTTCTTTCTAACGACTTTAGGAATCAATCAATTGGAATAATCACTTTTAATATAGAACAGCAAGTATTGATTGAAGATTTACTCGAACAAGCAAGAGCGGATAATCCATTGATTGACGAGTATTTCATTAGAATGGAAACAAAAGCTGTTCCGGAACCTGTATTTGTTAAAAGTATTGAAGGCGTTCAAGGAGACGAACGAGATATTATTTATTTTTCCATAGGGTATTCTAAAGACGCATATGGAAAATTGCCCATGATTTTTGGTCCGCTTAACAAAGATGGCGGAGAAAAACGATTAAATGTTGCCTTGACTCGTTCAAAAGAAAAGATGATTCTTTTCTCATCAATTCTTCAACACGATTTTGATTTAAGCAGAACAAACGCAGATGGGGTTAAGGATTTAGCTGGAGCTTTGGGATATTTCAAACAGTATTCTGAAACCGGTCAATGCGATTTGGCAACAATGCCGCTGAGCGACAGAAACGGCGAATACGATTCTGATTTTGAAAAAGAAGTCGCTGATTTCCTAAGATCGACGGATTATATTAAAACAAACGGATATGAAATAGAAACTCAAATAGGCGTTTCTAAATATCGAATTGATCTGGCGGTTAAATCAAAAGATTCAGGAAATTATTTGGTTGGAATTGAGTGTGATGGAGCAACGTACCACAGCAGCGCAACTGCCAGAGACAGAGATTTTGCTCGTCAACGAATCCTTGAAAAGAATGGTTGGAAAATATGTCGCGTTTGGTCAACAACATGGTGGCAAACGCCAAGTATTGCCCAAGATAAATTGCTGAATGATATTCGAAGAGCAATTGATGAAGCGCCTGGCGAGAATTCAAATGGCAGTTCAACATCAGTTTCTTATTCAGATTCTTTAGAATCCAATGAGATTCAAAATGATTTCTCAACGACTGTTGATGAACAAATAGATACTTTTATATCATCTTCAAATGAAGATCCAATTCCTGACAATTCATCTGTTTCTACGTCAGATAATTCAGACAATTCAAATGACTCTGATAATTATCAGCAGAATGAAGAATCGCAAATTTCAGAACAGCGTTCGTCAGAATACAACGAAGAATTAGACGAAGAAGACTCTATAACGGATTCTGATTTTGATAATTACCTGTTAGACGACAGCCAATTTGATGATATTTACGATGCCGACTTCAATATTACATACAAGGATTATCCGAATGTAGATTATTCAAAGTTTACCGAATTTAAAGATGTTTTTTACTATGATAGCCCGCTCGATTGTCCCAGAGATACTTTAAAAAGTGTAATCGAAAGGATTATTGAAGAAGAAGGACCAATTACAGAAGAGTTGATTATTAAAAGAGTAGTCAATTATTGGCAAGTTAAAGCTGGGAAGAATATCAAAACAATAATTATAAAATGCTGCCCCAAGAGTCAAAAGAGACGATTTAATAAACGGAACGTTTATTGGCCTATTGGCATTACACCCGAAGAATACGATGAGTTTCGAACGGCTGATAAATATGATGACGAAAAACGCAACCTTAATGAAATACCATACGAAGAGATAAAAAACGCATTGTTATACATTGCCCATGAATACCCAGACGATAGTAAAGACGAATGGATAACAAAAACCATCAATCTTTTTGGCTGGACGAAAAGAATGGACTGGATTCTATTGATGTTTGAAAAAATGTTTCGAAAAGAAGGATTATAAGAAATATTAGTCAGTCCAAGCTGGAAAGAATTATCAGCAAGGCGGGCGACACGCCCGCGAACCGGGCTCATCCAAGTACAATCGACAGTAT
>JAZRTH010000880.1:0-1041 GCA_045651945.1 Thermoguttaceae bacterium | reverse complement strand
GGACATTCTGTTACAGGCGTACAAAACGGTCGAGCCAAAGCAAAAGCAGTCTGACGTCGTTCAGTTGATTCTGCAAACCGCGCTGATTCTGCTGGCTGTCGTTCTGGTCGCTCAACCAGTGTTTTACGTCCCTCAACAAACCGAGGTTTCCAACTCGCAAACCAACGCCCCGGCGGAACTGCATAGCGTCTATTTTGTTGTAGACGACGCCTCAACCAACGCCCCAGCGTATTTCAAAGCTGGATTTGAACAAATCGGAAAAGACGTCCTCTTTGACGTTTCGACGCCGGACGCTGCCAACCCGACAACGGCTCAAAACGCCGACGTATTGATTTTACATGGAGTTCGCAGCGTCCCGCAATGGCTGGTGAAAGTCGTAGAAAATCGGGGAACGGAACGCCGCCCGGTCTGGATTTTCGCCCCGCATTGTTTGGGCGATTCGTCACGCAAGTTGTTAAAAGACGTTTTGCCGCCGCTGACAGGGGAACCGTCTAAAACGGCGCGACCGTATGAAATGCTCAATCCCCGCAGTCTGCTGTGGCAGACGCCGGACTTTGAATCCCTTGCGGGGAAGTCCGTTCCGTTCCCGTCGCTGATTAACAGCGTTTACGAATCGACCGACGGCTGGTCTGCGGCTTTTTCCGACAGCTCGACGCTACTTTCCCGCGACGCCGTCTGGGTCTTTTCGTCTGCCGTTGACGGGACGCAGTCCGCCTGGCCGATGAGCGATTTATGGGTGCCGCTGCTGGACAGAGTTGCGAATGTATCGCTTAATAGTTGCGACGGCGAGGCGCCTAATCCTGATGGCAACGTTCATAATTTCTCGCAACTCGCAACTCGCAACTCGCAACTTTCGAGAGTATTGGCTATTATTGGACTGGTTATCCTCGTAACGCTGTTTTGGCGTTTCGGACGGAAGCCGAGCTGGTATTCGCAGCGGGAACGGCGTTGGGGTTGGATATGCTTTGTTGCTTCTGGCGTAATTTTGTTTGTCATGGCGATTCAGACGACGTTTACGCCCGTCGTTTGGGTCAAGCCGTC
>JAZRTH010000879.1:0-10012 GCA_045651945.1 Thermoguttaceae bacterium | reverse complement strand
GTAAATGGTTATTGATGGGAGCGGCGCCTCGCCCCTACTTCAATCTCAAGTTTGTCAGCGAATTCGCCTTGACTTTGTAGGCAAACGATGTTCCAGACGTCTTGAATTCCGACGTCGTGGGAACGACTTTGGTCGGCTCGTCGAGGGAGTTGCGATCCGTGTTCTTTTCGGACGTCAAAACGGTTTCTTCAACGGTGAATTCCGTCTTGCCTGACCAGTTGTCCAGCTTGATTTGGACGTCAACCGGCTCGGTTTTCATATTGACGATTCGGATGAGCAGTTCCCCGGTTTTTGTATCGCGATGGGCGACGGTATACAGCGTCGTTTTGTTTCCTGTACTGAACGGTTTCCAGAAAGAGCCGTCGGTTGCCGGGCTCTGCAAAAAGAGTTTGCCGTTTTCAAAAGCGGCGAGCGAATTCTTGCCGACGCGAATCTCGTACTCGTACCAGACGCCGGTTTGATACGGCGTGAATTCCTCGGTTTTGACGTCCAGGAAATGTTTGGTTCCGTCAACGCGCTGAATAACCGCGTCTTTTGTGTTCGCAAACCCGGCGCGATTGATCCAGGTGAAGTTTTGGCTGTCAAAGTAATTGAACCCGATAAGCAGTCCTTCCTCCCCATCGAGTCGTCTCGCCTTGAATTTGAACGTATAGTCGCCGGAGAGTTTCAAGCCCGGAACGACGACGCTGTTGGGCGTGGCGATTTCTTTGCTCAGCGGGGCGAAAAGCGCCTTTTCTTCGTCAGGGGAGAGTTTGAACTCTTTACCGCTGGCGTCTGTTACAACCATGTCTTTGACTTCCGCTTTGGTGTTCCACGTCGCCAGAATGAGCGTTGGGGCGCGTTCTTCCTGCTGTGTTACAGAAACGCTTGTCGGCAGGACGCGGTCGCCCTTTTGCAGAGCGAACATCTTCTGGACGTAATAGAAGGGCTGGCAGAACGTCCGGCGGTTGTCGAAGCCAATCATCTGGACTGTCCAGGTCGGGTCGCAGACGTTGTGGAACCTCGGCGCGTACGACGCCATTGTAACAGCGTCGGCGTTGCGTTCCATGCCGATCATCATCGCGGCTTCTCCCAGCGCGTCGTTGAGACATCCGTTGTGTTTCATCTGCGAAACGCCGTATTCTCCGATGTACACCTTGCGCTTTTCGCGCGTTTCCGTATCGTACCGATCCGGGATTTGGGCAAGCCTTTCGGGAGTGTTATAAAAATGATCGTCTCGAATGTCAACGTCGGCGTCTTTGATTTCAATACAGGAGACGTAGAGCAAATCGGGATACTTCGCCTTGAGGACAGCGTGAAACGCCTTGTATCTGGGAATGTATTCTTTGCCCCAGTTTTCGTTGCCGATTTCGACGTACTTGAGGTTGAACGGTTCCGGATGTCCCGCCGCAGCGCGCATGGCTCCGTATTTGCTTGTAACAGGCCCGATTGCGTATTCAATCGCGTTGAGAGCTTCGTCGATGTGGGGTTGAAGGTCTTCGACAGGAACCATGCCGCCGTCGCGGAACTCGCAAGCCATGCCGCAGGAGACGACCAGCATCGCCTCCGCGTTGACGTCTTCGCAGAACTGCAGATACTCGTGCAGCCCCAGCCCCTGATTGGATCGGTATCCCCACAAACTCCAGCGCGACGGCCGCGTTTCCACGGGACCTAACGTCGTTGTCGGAATGTAACGGTTGGCTACCGTGCAGCCTTCGACAACGCACCCGCCGGGGAATCGAACGAACCCGGGCTTGAGGTCGCGGAACAGCTCGACGAGGTCTTTTCTCAGCCCGTTGGGACGGTTATTGAACGTCGGCGGGAAGAGGGAGATTTCATCGACATACACTTTCCCTGGCTTCGTAAAGACGAGTTCCAGCCGGGCGTCTGCTGTAACAGTCCCAGTAAAGACGCATTCGTATTTCGTCCACGCTGGCGTCGCGATTTCTATGGTCGTTTCTCCCAAAACGGCGTTGTCCTTTCCAACCAGCCGAACCAGAACCGGCGTCTTTTGAGCCGATCGGGCGAACATCAAGAACTTGTACTGTTCCCCCTTGTTAATCGGGATTCCCCAGTAGCCGTCGTTGGACAGAATCGCCTGACCTTTGGGCAGAACCGTCCCGACTGTTACACAGGCGTAGGACGGGTTGTTTTCGTGAATCGGGTTCTCCGTTTCCAGCGTCAGGTACGCCTCGACGTCGTTGGCGGAAAACTCCCAGTTGGGGAACTTGTTTTCAGAACTGAACCCGACCGACCAGCCCTTGTTCGGTGCAACGGCTTTGCCGCCGCGAATGGCGGTTCCTTCCGGAAGACGGTAATCTTCAAAACTGCGGTTTTCAATCAGCTCTGCATAAAGCCCGCCGTCGCCGGAATGGTTGATTTCTTCAAAGAACAGCCCGAACATGCCCGGATTGAGCGGGACGCCATCCGCGCCGGCGTCGACCGTAAGATTGACCGTCTGACTGACTGCCGCGCAAACGGAGAACGCCCAAACCAACATAAAGGAGATAAACGTTTTTTTCATGGATTGTCTTGTAATTGTTGTTAAGATAATAGAAATCAACGGCTCCATTGCCGCTTTATAGAAATATTATATCAAAGATATTTTTAAATACAAGACGCGATGGCGAGGCACGGCGAAGCTCGGTATAAAAAAGCGAGAGTTCCGCTGACGCTTCACTCTCGCACTATGATAATGTTACATTTTCGTTATTGCTATTTGCTGTTTTTCTTTCGCCAGTATAGCAGACCGGCAGCGCCGAGAACCAACAGCGCCCAGGTCGACGGTTCCGGGACGCCGGTTTCGGGAGACGCCGCGGCGATCAGATACAAGCCGTTCGCCCTGCCCTGCAGACTGAACATATCGGTGAGCGTCGGCGTCAGCCAGGAAGTGTAATCTTTACCGTCTTCAAACGCGCCGTTTTTCACCAGCAGATAATCTACGCCCGCAGACGCCCAGTCCGCAGCGTCGTCATTTGCAAAGTCCAGCAGAACAACGCCTGCTTCGTCGTTGGCATTAAACAGACTGCTGGCGCTGAGGACTAAAAGATCGTGATTTTCGTCCGCGCCGGTAAAGTCGCCGAATTCAAAGTACGCAAAGCCGTTTGAATCGGCGGTATCGGTAATAAACGCGATATTGCCGGTAACGTTGGCTTCTCCGACGGAATTACCGGGAGAGAAGAACGCGCCGTTGATGACTTCAAGATCGCCTTCGTAATAGCCTTTGAAGTCCAGCTCGCTGTCGGAAACCGTAAACGTGTCCGCTACAACTTTGTTTTGCTCGTCTGCATAAATTTTCAGCGTTCCGTATCCGGTCTTTAGAATTGACCCTGCTTTAATAGACCCGACGAACTTTGTCATGACAGCGTTGTCAATCGTGAGTTCTTTTCCAGACGCGTCAACCGCGGCGGCGACGGCAACGCTGCCGTCGTCGTTAACGCATCCGCCGGAAAGATTGTACAGCGTCCCGCCTTGAGCCAAAGCCAGCGTTCCGGATTCAACCGTTGTAGAGCCGGTATAACCAGGGGCTTGCGTCAGAGTGAGCGTTCCGTTGCCGTTTTTAACAACGTTTCCAGCTCCGGAAATAGCGTTAGAGACGTTTTGATTTGTATCGTGAACGAATTCCAGCGTCGCGTTTTCAGCAACTGTAACGGCGTCAGTTCCCAGCGTTCCGTTTCCGGAAATAACCAGCGTTCCTTCTGAAACCGTTGTTGCCCCATGGCTGTTTTGACCTGTGAGCGTCATCGTACCAGCTCCGGTTTTAACAAGCGCGTTGTAATGCCCGTTTCCAGCAGGAACAAAACTGCCGGAAACCGTCAGCGGGGCTTTATCGGCAATGTTGAACGTCATCGTTCTGCCGGTGTTGTACATGGCAATATCGGCAGAAATCTCGTTCATAACGTTTTCCGGCTGACCCTCGTCGTACTGAGTGTAAATGTTGGAATTCCATTGATGTCCCGATCGGACAGTGGAGCTGTCCGTTGTACCGTTCACCGTCGATCCGTTTTTAAGATACCAATTGGCGATATACGTATTGACAGCGCCGTTAGCGGTAATCGTACCGTGATCGAGAGTAAACGTCGTGCCATTGGTTGAATGATCCCGCGACGTGGTCAGCGTTGAATCTTTCAATGTAACAGACGACGCGTTAAAATATCCGTAATCCCAAAATGACGTTCCATCTTTTGCAATGGACGCGTTCATATTGTTAAACGTAATACTGCCTAATCCGGTCATGGCTCCAGAAGCCGTGTAGAAATTAATGTTGCCAGGATTTTCGCCTGTTCCGTTAAACGTAACGTCTGTTCCCGTATAGTTGTTTAACCCGGTAATGTTCTTTTTAACGTCCAGCGTAGAGCCAGAGTCAAAGTTGACGGTAAAGGTTTTATGATCTCCGCTCTTAACCAGGACGACTTTGGTATTGATGGTTGACGTTCCGCCGGTTACGGTCCAAACGCCGGTTCCGTTATACCCGGCTCGCAGGTCGGCGGAACCGCTGACTGTACCGGAATTTAAGGTAAGCGCGTTTTGATATTGCGCTGCGGCCAACGACAGCGTTCCGCCGTTGATAGTCATCATATCGTTGGGAGACGTGTTCCAGGCTCTTTGATACTCCAGCGTTCCGCCTTCGTTGATGGTAATGGTGGCAGAACCCCAGAATCCAACGGTGCTTTCAGCAGAAAAAACGCTGTGATTGGCGTTGATAACCATTTTTCCGTTATCGACAATAACCTCTTTAATGGAGTTGCCCGTTCCGCCATAGACGTAGCCAGTGCGGTTGAACGTTTGCGTTCCTTCGCCGACTTTTTTGACGGTAACGTTCTTTTTACCGGAAATGCCGCGAATGCGTCCAGCGTACGACGCCGTATCAGTACTGGACGTGCCAGCGCCGATTTCAAACGTATACGCTGATGAATCGCTGCTGAATATTTCGCAATCGACGGTCGATTCCAGCTTGCCAATCTGGAGAGTTCCAGAATTCAAAATATTAAAGTACGAGCCAGCGGCGTTTAACGTTAAATCAAAGATTCCGAAAGAGCCGGGATTGACGCGGGTGTATCCGCTGTTGACGGTTAGATGTCCGTTGTATCCGCCCGTTCCGTTGAAGTGAACAAAGCCGTTGGTGGTTAAGTCGCCGGAACCGGTAATGGACGAGAAGGAAGAATAATCTCCCGTTGCAGTGGTAACCGCCCCGCCGTTTTCACCGATGACAATGTCGTTCGCAAAGGTTTTGGTTTTTCCTGCTGGCGACGCATCGAGCGTTCCGCCGTTGATTGTAACAGGACCCGTTCCCAAACTGTTGACGGTTGAAACCGCCAGCGTCCCGCCGGAAATCGTCGTTCCGCCGGAATAGGTATTGGCGGCGGTGAGAGAAAGCTTGCCAGCCCCGGTTTTGACGATGCCGTTGTCGTACTGAGCGGTAATCGGAGCGCTGATAGTTGCGGTATCGTCCGCATTGGCAACGGTAATCCGCTTTTCGCCGTTGAGAGTAATCGTATTGGAACCAGCTACGGTCATGGAACCGTTGAAATCAATCGAGTTGACTGTAACAGGCGTATCAACCGTCAGAGTTGGCGAGTTTGCAGCGTCCAACTGAACCGCAGAGGAATTGGAAAACGCCTGACCGGTTTGTCCGTTGGCGTTCCAGTCTGCATCCGACCAGTTTCCGTTTGCTGTTACATCGCGCTGATAAACAGTCGCCTGATACAAAGACGGATTGTTATACAGGAACTGAATCTGTTCCGCCGATAGCGGCTGGTTGTAAAGCTGAACTTCGTCAACGGTGGCGGCGCTGTTGCGGTTTCCAGCCATGTAATTACCGCCTATCATCAAATTGTTAATTACGGATGAAATTCCAGACTTATTTACTGTCGCTTTTAAAACCCCGTCAATATACAATTTTCCATCGCCGGTAGCAGGATCTGAGGTAAACGCAAAATGATGATAACCAGTAGAAACGTTGGTATTTCCGTTGATATCCACTCCCCATGGAGAGTTATAGATGCTCAAGGAATTGTCTGCCCTCTGGAAATCGCTGTCTCCGTATTGAGAAGAATAAACGCTGAGATAATCTTTCCAGTTGTCGCCGGTTTGCTTTCCCCAGAATGAAACTGTGAAGTTGTTCATATTCACATTCGCGCCGGAAATGTTAATGTTGAGTTTTCCCGCGGAATTGCCCTTGAACGTTTTTCCAACGATCCCGTCGTCTGTAATTGTTGGAGCCGTGCCTGCCAATGCGCCCGTATAGCCGTTTCCAGAAGAATCTGTAAAGGTTCCTTCGTTAAAATTCCAGTACGTAACCAAATCCGCCAGCGCGATATTGGAAACGCATAAAAGCGCGATAACAGCAAACAGAGAATATTTGAATGAGGATTTAATAGCCATTCTTTTCTCCTCAAAGGGTAAAACTGAATAACGGTTATATAAAACGACTTTTGCGCCGAGACGTCCGACGGCAAAACGTGAAATCGTTTTTCTGCTTATACTATATTATATACTAATTTTAAGATTTTGTAAGCGTCCATAAGAAAAAAAGATTGAAAAAATTTGAAAAATCTGAGAAGATAGAGAAAATTTTTCGACAATAAAAGGCGTAGGCGAGCCACGGGTGTAAACCCGTGGGCGTGAGCGAAGCGAACATTAAAATCTCACGCGGAGCCGCGGAGATGCGGAGGATGTTCGAGAAGTTTTAAAAACTATGCGTTCTTTGCGTTCTTTGCGGCTTAAAAATTTAGCATGGGAAGCGCAATTAACCAATCGGTGAAAATCCGTCTAATCCGTAAAATCCGTGTCCGGGCTGACCTTCGCACAACCAACGAGGAGCGCGAAGCGCCCCTACTGCCTACTGCCTACTGCCTACTGCCTCACTCTATACCCCATGCGTACCTTCTTCTCATTGAGCGCTTTTAAATACGCGGGCACGTCCTGAATGGGTTTTTTAATCAAGTCGTGCATAATAAATGCGTCGATGTACGGGACGAACAAGGCGTCCTTCTCCGACAAATGAGCGAGAGCATAACCGCAGTCGCCCCAATGCCCGGTTGACCCGAAACACAGCGTCGGCAGATTATCCACCAGGTGAGTCGACCAGCGGTGCCAGTGCCCGTGAATGAACCCGGCGCAGTTGGGACTCGACGCCAGCAGATTCTGCAGCCCGGTTTCGTGAATCGGATGATGACAGCCGACGAAAACCGACTTCGTCGTCCCGGCGTACGCCTTGAGCTGATCTTCCAGCCACGCCCTCTGGTCAGGACGAATCTCGCCCCGGACGTGCTCTGGCATGTACGAGTCCAGCAGGATAAAGTCCGCCCGAGGCGTTTTGACGACGTGAACGTACCGGTGGACGACAGGCGGCTTTTCCTCTCTCCGTTCCGGGAACACCTCGTAGAAGTTTTTGAGCCGGTCGTGGTTGCCCATCGCCGCTTCCCATTTAATCCCGGCTTTGTCAATCGGGGCTATAATTCGTTTGAACAGCTGGTATTCCTCAACGCGACCCTGTAAATACGCCACGTCGCCGTAAATGAGCAGGTTCGCCGGACGCGGGTTCATGTTCAGAACCGCCCTGACGCATTTGATCAACCGCCGCGGCTGATGAGTCGTAATGGGAACCTGAGTATGCGTATCGGAAAAGATAGCAACGATATTCTCGTCTAACGGAACGGAATCGTTCGTTGCGTCCGTCAGGTCAGACAATTCGTCCGCCCACGATTCAGACCACGGGGAAGAAGCCGCGGCAAACATCGCCGCCGCTGTCATACGTAAAAAATCTCGACGTTTCATGAGGCAGGGTTCCTTTTTGGAAAAAAATAAATCTTGAGGTAGGCGTTGATAGGCGAGCCACGGGTGTTAACCCGTGGGCGTGAACAAAGCGAACGTAACGGCGAACGGGTGGTTTACGCCTCGCCGCCTATTTCTCAAATCGTAGTTCGACTGGACCAATTAAGCCGGACTTGTACGTCGGACCGTGATAGTTGGTTGGAATGCTTCGGTAATGGTTCGCCAACGTGCTGTAGACCTCAATCTCGATCCGGTTTTCACCTTCCGTTAAAAAGCCGGTTACGTCGAGTTCCCACGGCTGGCAGACCAGGACGCCGGCGGATTTGCCGTTGATCCGGACTTCCGCTGTCGCGCACAGGTCGCCCAGCGACAACACGGCTTTCTTTTGCGCCTGCTCTTTTGTAACAGTAATCGTCTTTCCGTAGACGGCGCCGCCGGAATAGTAGTCCAGCCCCATTCCCTCTTCGCTCCAATCTGCCAGCTTGTCAATTACGCCCTGTTTGGTTGAGAACATAATCGGCTCGGCAAACGCCGCGCCGCCGGGAAGCGGGCAATTGGGAATGATTACCTCAACAATAGACGGTCTTTCCACTCTAAAAATAGTATTACATATCCATCGGCGCGTTTTAGCCTGAGTCGGTTCCGTCGAAATTACGGCGTATTTTTTGCCGTCAACATAAACGATCGGTTCAGTTGTAACAGCGCTGTCCAGCGTGAGCGTTATAGTCTCTAGCCCGGCGGGCGCGAAAAATCGATATTCCATCGTTGACGACTGATTTACGTTGAACTCAACCTTATCGAGAGTATACCAGCTCATTGAGTTCGGGAACGCCTTTTCCTTTTCCTCTCTGGAGAAGTCGTCCCATTCCGGCTGCGCCTGACGCGGTTCGTGAATGCCCTTTTCCAGGAACCAGAATCCTCGTCCTGCCGTCGAATACGAGAGCGTCAAAATCTGCGGTTTGCCGGAAAGCTCAATCGTTTTCGCGTCCGGAGGAATGGACTGATCGTCCAGAAATACGGCGTCTGGCAGGTTCCCGCCCTTTTGGATTGTAACAGTTCCTGTCCCGCAAACGGACGTCGTCAGATAGTACCGTTTGGGCGGATTCTCTTTTACGTAAATGTAATGATGGTGACCGGGAGTCCCTTTTTTCGTCGTTCCTAGCGCGATGAAGCAGTCGGAGAAGTTCTCTTTCAAGCCGTGGTTCCCCTGATGTCCGAGGTTGCCTTCAATGCCATATCGCCAAGAAAATTCGTACGGTTTCCAGGAAGAATCCAGAGCCGCCAGCGATTCCACCGGATTAGACGTCGGCGCGTCCGTCATAGGCGTCGATTTAAGCCAGAACCGCTGCCCGAACCCGACGGAACCGGACTTCCAGTCCTCGAATACAGGCGCTGCATGTGCATGACCATTCCCGACAGACGTTATAATGTGTTTTACCGGTCCAGCGCGGCGATATTCCACTCGTCTGGCTTCCGCCCCGATAATTTTGTTGTCGTCTGTAACAGGAAGTCGGAAATCGCCCCACTGGTTGTCCATCGTCGGCAGGAGTTTGAACTGCCACGCACCCTCAATTGAAACGACGTCAAACTCTTTCGGTTTAACCGGCGCGGAGACCTGCGCCTGCTGCGTTGAGTCAAAGACAAACAGAACCGCTTCGTTACTGGCGACGGGAATCCGAATGGACGTGTATCCATCTTTGATTTCTGTAACAGTCGCAGGCGAGGTCTTGCCGGTCATCGGGTCCCATATTTCCGGACGTCCGGCGCAGCGGAACGACACGACGGAATTCTTCTCGGCGCCCATTACCATATAGACGTCGTACTTGCCGGCTTTGCGGTGCAGATATTTAATCGACGCGACGGCTTTGACGTCCTGCGGCATAAGGAAAATCCGTTTGTCCTCCGCTGCCTTTTTCGAGTTCTGAATGGGAAGCCGCACGTTTCTTCTGCCGAACCGGTGCAGGTCGTGAACGTTGGTCGGGTCAAGCGGTTTGACGTCGTCATCATCAGAGAGCTTGTATCCCAGATCAAGCGTTGAAAAGAGCGTCTTCTTCCCGTCGGACACGGCGAAGAAAAAGCCCGCCATCTGGTTTCCGCCTTCGTCGTCTTTGGCGAAGATTTTGACGCTGTCGCCGTTTTTGAGCGTCAGCGGTCCAGACCAGCCGACGTCGTAATTGGCGTTAGAGCAAATCAGCTTGCCGTTGACGTACAGGTCGCCGTGATTGTCTGCCAAAAACTTGACCTGATATTCAGCCGG
>JAZRTH010000878.1:0-7466 GCA_045651945.1 Thermoguttaceae bacterium | reverse complement strand
GGCGTCGGACGTTCAGCGCGCAATCGACGGAGGTGTCGAGTTCCTTCGCCGTCAGCAGCTTCGCAACGGTTCCTGGGGAGATTACTCTGCCTATACCGGCGGGAAAACGGCTCTGTGCGCGTTGGCAATGCTCTCTTGCGGCGTTCCGAAAGAAGACCCGCAGTTGGCGATGGCGATTGAATATCTCAGAAGAATCCCGCCGCAGTACACGTACGTCGTTTCTCTGCAGACGATGGTTTTCTGCGCCGCCGACCCCGAACGCGACAAAGAGCTTATCATGCGTAACGTCCATTGGCTGGAAAAGATGCAAAATCAGGGTCAGCCGCGGCCGGGTACGTGGTCTTACTTTGAAGCGACTCGCGCCTACGGCGACAACTCCAACACACAGTTCGCGCTTCTGGCTCTCAACGAGGCGTCCAACGTAGGATTCAAGGTCAATCCGGTCGTTTGGGAAAGAGCGATTAAGCACTGGCGGCAAGGGCAGACAGCCAACGGCGGCTGGCGATATTACCCTGTTGAACGTCTCCCGGAAACCGGCAGTATGACGTGCGCGGGGCTGGCGTCGATGATTATTCTGTCCGATAAAATCAACGCCAATAACGGCGTTTTTAGAGACAACGAGTTTTTCTGCTGTCAAAATGTGGAAGTCAACGACAACCAGCGCCGAATCCGCGCCGGCTTGCAGTGGCTGGCGTCACATTTTAGCGTTACCAGAAACCCCGGCGACAACCGAGTTCTGTACTATCTGTACGCTTTGGAACGCGTCGGGCGAATGTCCGGACAGCGCTTTATCGGCTCGCACGACTGGTATCGAGAAGGCTCCGATTACCTCATTCGCCTCAAAGGCGCGAGAGTCAACAGCGCTCAGACGCTGGAATACTGGGTCGGGGAAGACGCCGAAGAGCGCGACCCGATTATCGCGACGTGTTACGCGCTTCTGTTTTTATCCAAAGGGCGGCGCGCCGTGCTCATTTCCAAGCTGGAATACGGCTTGACGGAGAACTGGAACGTCCATCACAGCGACATCAAACATCTGACCGCGTACGTCGAACAGCGCTGGCATAAGGAAATGACCTGGCAAAACGTCGACCTCAATGCCGCCACGGCAGACGACTTGCAGCTGTCGCCGATTTTGTACCTGGGCGGAGTCAACAGCCCCGTCCCAACCAACGAAGCGCAGGCGAAAAAACTCGCTCAAAAGTTGCGCGATTATTTAGACCGCGGCGGGTTTATCGTTGCGGAAAGCGTCTGTTCCGGCGCCGCGTTTGATTCCGGATTCAAACGTCTTGTTACATTGATGTTTCCCGGGGAATCGGATTTGCTTCAGCCCTTGCCGCCGGAACACCCAATCTGGCGAGCGGAAGTCCCGATCAAGCCAACGCAGCTTCGCCCGATTTACGGCGTCAGTTTTGGCTGCCGAACCAGCATCGTCTATTTGCCGTCACAGACGGGCGTTCCGTCGCTGTCGTGTTTATGGGAAGCGGCGCCGGCTCTGAAAAACGACCCGACTATTCTCCCGGAAAATCAGGAGAAAATCGAGGGCGGGCTGAATCTGGGATTGAATATTGCGTCGTACGCCACCAATCGGGAACTGAAAACCAAAGACCTGGTTTTGGCGTCGCAAAACGATTCGTCCAGCTACGAAAAGACTGTTCGCGGACGTCTGTACGTTGCCAACGTGCGCCATCCGGGCGGCTGCCAGTCCGCGCCGCGAGCGTTACAGAATCTGCTCAATTCTGCGGCGAAAGAGCTGGGATTGAGAACGGGCGTCGAAGAACGAAAAATCGCCCTGTCGGACGCGAAGCTCTACGAGTTTCCCATTCTGTTTATGCACGGCAGAACGGCTTTCAACTTGACGGAAACGGAACGCGCCAACTTGAAAGCGTATCTGGATCGCGGCGGGGTTCTGTTCGTCAACTCGATTTGCGGCTCGGACGCGTTTACCAACTCGTTCCGGCGCCAGGTGGAGCTGATGTATCCCGACGAAAAGCTCAAACCGATTCCCGGCTCCGATCCCGTCTGGACGAACCAGTTCGGCGGCTTCGACTTGAAAGAAGTGGAAATCCGACTCAAAAGCTCCGGCGCCGGCGCAGCAGATAAAACGTCCGTCGTCAAAAAGCCGGTTCAGATGGAAGCGTTAAGCGTCAACGGACGTTACGCGATTTTCTTCTCGCCCATTGACCTGTCCTGCGCGTTGGAACAGTACTCGTCCGCCTCCTGCCCGGGCTACAGCGTCCAGGACGCCGCCAAAATCGGCTTGAACGTAATTCTGTACGCGGTGGAAAAATAGAATGTTTCTATAAATTGGACTAAAATACTGTAACTGCGTTACTGATTAATTTCTCTTCCTGAAAAAAATGTGAAATTTGATTTATAATAAAAATATGTCTTTTTTTTGATATAAACTATTGACAATCGTGTTACGTCTATTATAATGTATATTAATTATAGATAATGAGAATGGTTCAATGAACGGCGTTTGTTTATATTGAACTTATTCAATAACACTTAACAGGAGGAAACTTATGAAACAGTTGTTATCTATTGCCGCCGTTTTCGCGGTTCTGGCGTTTGGAGCAGTCGCGTTTGCGCAAAACAACCAGCAAAGCAGCAAACCGAAATCTATCGTAGATTACGCCAAGATGGGAACGGGCGTATACAATCCCAAATTTGACGACAATGGCGAGCTTACGTCTGTGATCGTTGTTGGCACATCCCGCATCAGCACGGTTTTCGGCGCGTCAAAGGGAAAAGACATCGCTCGTCGCAAGGCGTCTCTGGTTTGCGATGCAGAATTCGCAAAATGGTGCAAAGAGGAATTGGAAGTTACCGAATCCTCCGATGGCGAAGACATCATCGTTATGAAAGGTTCCGAAACTGACGACGACGAAACGCTCGCCGAAGAAGGCAAATCTGAAGAAATCATGAAACAGAAGATTTCTCTTTATGCAAAGCAAACTCTTCGCGGCATGCAGGTTCTGTATTCTGAATTGAATGCGGATACAAAAGAATACGTTATCGTCAAAGGATTAAACATGAAAAAAGTGGCAGCTGTCAAAAAAGTTGCTCAAACGCTCAACGACGACAACATTGACGAACCTGAGGAAGCAGAAACCGCTCCCAGATCGTATGACGATGACGACGACGCTCCTGCTTCGCCAGCTAAAAATCGTAAAGGAACGCTCAAAAACGAATCTCACGTTTCTCCTGACGCTGATGAATTCCTTTGATTTCCTTTTACTTCAATTGTTTTAACGTTAAAGGTTAACTAACGCCATGAAAGCCGTTTATTATTATCTGTCGGCTCTCCTTTGCTGCATTGCCGTTTCAATGCAAGCGTCCGAACCCGTTCCGGTAAAAATAAAATCCGTTCGCAAATGCGAAGCGACCGTTGAACAAACCGATGCCGCCTATATTGTGGCTGTCAAAATGGTTCCGATTCGTTGTTTCGATCCTGTTACAAACAAATCGCTCAGCGTTCGGAAGGCTAACAACATGGCGTTAGCCGTCTTGCTGAAATATCTGTATCCAGACCAGAAAAACGTCGCGATTTCCTGTTCTGGCGTACAGACTATTAAGGCAGACGTATCAGATAAAATCTGTTACGTTGAATGTCGAATCCCTCAAAAAGGAATTAAAATAATTGATTCCAGGGTCGCTTCAAAAGAAAAAAGCGTCAGGAAAACGGCTTCCGGAGCAAAAATCGTTTCTTCCAAATCCAGCCTGCTAACCAGACAGGCGGATTACCAGGAAACGATCGACGAACTGGCAGACGTCATGCTTCGTTCCGCGCCGCCGTGCGCTTGCAGTTCGGAAGAATCAGACGCTTTTTGCGAAAAAATTGCCGATTACGAAGAACAAATCGACAAGCAGTTTTCGACTCTTAAAAAGGCAATCGAACTAGAGCGGGGACTGCTCAGCCTGGAAAGGTCCGAACTTCTGGCTAATCTGGAACTTGCTCAGAAAAAGCCGATTCAGCGTTTGAAGGCGTTGGCTTATTGCTCTGAGCAGCTGGATTCGCTCAAAGATTTTAAATCCGAGCCGGAATACGCTCAGTTCCTGCTGTCCAATCCGTTTTATCGGGAAAATGGCGGCGTTAAAGTCTATCGCACGTCTTCCGGGTGCGGGCTAATCGCTTTGGGCTCTGCCGTCCTTTCAGACAAAAAGACTCCCGGGGAAAAAACGGCTTTGCTTGTTCACAAAGCGCAGCGCGTTGCGGAACTCCGCGCCCAGGCGGTTCTGGCGGGAGAAATTAACGGAATAAAAGTCGAAACAAAAGAAACGTTTACAGAGACCGATACGATTAAGTCTTCTGGTTCTTCAGACGTTGAATTATTATCCATTGAGGACTATTCTCAAATTATTCAAGAATCCGCCTCAGCGTTTTTAAAGCGCGTGCGCCCTGTTGCCTCATGGCGTTCTGCAGACGGCAAAGTGGTTTATATTGTACTGGGAATGTTTAAAAACAGCAAATAGCAATTTGTTATATTATCAATATAAAGCAACGCTTTAATATGAAACCAAACTGTTTTTTTGCCGCGCTGTTATCGTTCATGCTCATGGCATTGGCTTATGCACGCATCTGGACTGATAACAACGGCAATCAAATGGTTGGGGATTACTCCGGCGTTTCCCAAAACGGCGATACCGTTAAAATCAAAACAGAAGACGGAAGAACCTATTTCGTCCCTTATAAAAATCTGTCTTTGGACGATCAAGACTACGTTCAGAGAGAAAAAAAGCTTGCTAATATAAATAATCCGTCTTCAACAGACAATTCCAGCTCGGATCAATCCGGCTCGCCAGACGACGGCGATCCAAACAAAACCGTTGTAATTGTTATTGGAGCAGGCGAAACTATAGAAGACGCCAAAAAAGACGCCATGCGAAACGCCGTTGAACGGGTTACCGGCTCTTTGGTAGACGCTCAAACAAAACTCCATAACGACGAATTGTCCCAACAAATTTTTACTGCCAGCAGCGCCTATATCGAAAAAAGCGAGGTCCTGGCTTCTAAAAAAGTCAACGGACTGGTTAAAGTCAAAATGCGCGCCACGGTTGTAAAAAGACCGTTTCATAAGAAAGACAGTTTTCTTAGCGACGGACATTCTCTTGTTATAGACGGCGCCAATGAAATCAACAAGATTAAATCAAAAAACGAATCTGAAATAAACGGGACCATTTTCCTTTCAAAATTTCTGAAAAAAGAAGGGTTTCCTTATAGTCTGCTCAATGTCAGATTCCTCAGAGAACCGGAAATTGTTCAAAATGGAAATACGTATACCTATACGCTTATGCTCAGCGTTTCCATTAATCGCGAACGATATATGGACTTTGCAAAAAGAGCTAAACCGATTTTTGACCAGTACGCAATTCAGCATGGAACTTTTGTATTAAGAACGGAAACAGACAGCGACGGCGATATTCTGTACCATCGTACAAACGCTCCAGGCTATACGTACGAAGGCGAATATCTTCCGTTTTATTTATGCACTGATATGAATGGTTATTATCAGGCGATGAAATTTGACATCTACGAGCTTCCAATCAAATTTTCTATCCCGTTGTATTTATATAAACGCGTCGTTCCCTGCGCTCGAATTTCTTTTATCGACAGCGCCAATAACGAGGTTGCTTCAAAAACCATTATGCTCTACCGAGACAAACAGGAGCCCGTTAACGTCATGCCGTCCATGTTTGATTCTTTGAGATGCAACTCTTCTATCTCTCAAACAAACGGGGAATCTACGGTTTTCGACTCCTCGCTCACCAATCTATGCGGGCTGGCAGTCTTTGCCCCCTATATAAGAAGTTACACCTCCGGTTCCAACACCTTTTACATCATTCCTCGAAATGTTTACAAAATCCAAATGACTTTTACGGCGGAAGAACTCGCCAGAATTCAAACTGCAACCGTTACAGTTTCTGCCAAAAACTCCAAATTGGATCAGATTTATAAATCTATTCCCTCCGTACTTAACAAAGTTCCATCCAAATAGTTACAGAACCTGTTGACAAACGTGTCCGGGGGATTAGTTACAAAGAAACATACGGATTCGTGTAAACTTTAAGTATTGACATTATTATATTATATATTATAATAATTAAGTGAATTTATCTTCGGATAATGACAGATTATTATCGTCAGAATCTGACTTTTGCCCTTGTTTCCCTAACAATGGAGTTCAAATAATGAAAAATATTTTGACGTTCGCGTTTTTATTCGCTTTCCTGCTCGTTGGATCGGTCCAAGCCCGCACGTGGACGGACGTTAAAGGACGTCATCTGGAGGGAGATTACGTTGGAATCTCGAAAAACGACCCTTCTAAAGTTATAATCAAGCTCGCGTCTACTGGCAAAGAGGTTTCCGTTATCATTAATAATCTGTCGCCGACAGACCAGAATTATATCCGCGCTCGTCAAAACACAGACAACTTCCAGAAAATCGTTTCCGACGATGAAGGATTTGGCGAAGGACCCAGCGCTCCCCCTGCGCCTCAAAACTACAATTATGAATCTCCACAGAACGCCCAACCTGTCAAAAACGACAACCCCAATAACGAAATCGTCGTGGTTGAAGGCATTGGCGACACCATGGCAGACGCTAAAAAAGACGCCATGAGAAACGCCGTTGAGCAGGTTGTCGGCGCGCTGGTGGACGCTCAAACCAGAGTCGAAAACGACGAACTGATCGAACAGATTCTTACCGCCAGCGGAGCGTATATAGAAAAGAGCGAAGTCCTGTCCGCTAAAAAAGAGAACGGTCTTGTAACAATCAAACTGCGTGCAACCGTGGTCAAATTGTCCCTGACGAAAAAACTCAAACTTGGCGGAGGCGGACAGACTATCGCGGTCGACGGAGCCAACCTGGTTGACATGGCGTCATCTAAAGTTGACGCTGAAAAAGGCGGCGCAATGTTCCTTGCCAATTTCCTCAAAAAGGAAGAGTTCCCGTACAGTTTACTGGATACAAAGGTCATTGGTCAGCCCCAAATCGCTCAAAAGGGAGGCGAAGTTATTTATACTCTCAAGATAGAAGCGTCCGTCAACCGTGAACGTTATATGGATTTTGTCAAGCGCGTCAAACCGATTTTTGACAAATTTGCCATCCACCAAAGCAGTTTTTTGTTAGAAACGAAAGTTGACGACGACAACTTTATTTATTACGAACGCAACAACGCGCCGGGATATGATTACAAAGGATCTAATTTGCCCTTTTACTTATGCACTGGCGTTATGGGAAACTTTCGATCGTTAAGATTCGACACCTATGAACTTCCTCGAAAGTTTATCGTTCCGTTAGGTTATTACAAAAGAGTGGCTCCTGTTGTTGAAGTTATGCTGTTGGATAGCGACAATGAAGTTATAGCGTCTAAAAGAGTTCTGCTTGGCTATGTTAATTGGGAGGTCGAACCATTTAACGTAATGCCGTCGATGTTTGATAATGAAGAACTTGAAGAACCCAG
>JAZRTH010000877.1:0-1079 GCA_045651945.1 Thermoguttaceae bacterium | reverse complement strand
TAGCGGCTAGAAGCTAAAAGCTGTTTCACAACAATAGGTACCAACTTACTGGAAGAGTCTAAATTTTGTTTCAGGGATTAGAGCTTTGTCTATTCCCTGAATTCGTTAAACCCTTTTTCTTTCCTTCATTTTATGCGGGAGGGAAAAGGGGTTTTTACGAGGTATTTTTAACGAAAGGTTTTTAGAATGACAAATCGTCGTGATTTTTTGAAAACCGCGGCTGTCGGCGCAGCCGCCGTTAGTACGCTTTCCATAGCGCGCAGCGCTCATGCGGAAGGCTCTGATACGCTTCGCGTTGGTCTGGTTGGCTGCGGCGGACGCGGTCGAGGCGCATTGAAAAACTCTCTCGATGCGGATCCCAATACGGTCGTTACCGCGTTTGGAGACCTGTTCCCTGAAACCGCTCAGCGAACGTTTGATCAATACAAGAATAATCCTCGCTGCAAGGCGACTCAGGATACAGTCTTTTCCGGTTTCGACAGCTACAAAGGCGTTATTGAAAACTGCGACGTTGTAATTCTGGCGACCTCGCCGCATTACCGTCCGATTCAATTTGCCGCGGCGGTTGAAGCTGGCAAACACGTCTTTTTTGAAAAGCCCAACGGCGTAGACGTCCCCGGCATTCTCTCTTTCCTGGAGACAGGCAAGAAAGCAGCGGAAAAAGGCTTGACAGTCGTTTCCGGTCTGCATTTTCGTTACGACAAACGAATCGTTGAAACCATGAACAGGGTTCTCGACGGCATGATTGGCGACGTTCGCGAGATCTCGTGTTCCTACTTAACCAATCGTCTGTGGACGCGTCCCCGTCAGCCGCAGGACACCGAAATGATGTTCCAGAACCGCAACTGGTACAACTTTACGTGGCTTTCCGGAGACTACAACGTCGAACAGCACGTTCATACGCTCGACAAGGCGAACTGGATTATCGGTCTGCCGCAGTCGGCGTGGGGCATGGGCGCTCGTTCCGTCCGCGTAGATCAGCCGGCGTACGGCGACATCTACGATCAGATGAGCGTTACGTTCGATTATCCCAACGGCGTGAAAGTGCATTCGTGCTGCCGTCAGATTAACGGCTGCTT
>JAZRTH010000876.1:0-1651 GCA_045651945.1 Thermoguttaceae bacterium | reverse complement strand
CCGACGGCGCGAAGGGAACGAGAATCGTCGTTCGTCCGTTGGATTCTTGCTTTTCGTCAACCCGATAGCGTTTGCCGGAATATGGGTTCCACAGCTGAACGGACTTGGCGGTCGCCCGGAACGTACAGGACGCAGTTTGAGGCTCTTGCATGCAGTTGGCGATAAAATAGACGTGCGCCGCGCCGTCGAGTCGATGAATCCAGCGAACCAGCCCGGTCGATTCGAAGTCGGGTGAGATTCCTCTGCTTTGTAACAGAGCCTTTGTCGAACTGAACGCGGGATACGTTTGTGAATCCCCGTCAAGGCGCATTCCCCACGGCGACATGTTGTACGCGCCCAACTCCGCCGCGGGCTGCGATTCGCAAGACCAGCTGGAATCGGAAACAATCGTTTTCTTTTCCCCGTCGAGAATCTCAATCGCTGCAAGGAACGCTGCTGGCGTCGGCTCTTCGCCCCCATTGAACACCCTCGCTTCAATCCGGTTCTTCCCCGGCTTGAACGCTGAGCCGACAAAGAGCTTTTCAGCAAACTTGAAGTTGTAACACGTCCCGACGGATTGGCCGTGGACGATAAGCGTGCATTTGTTGTCGGCGGCGGTAGCGGCAACGTCTTGGCCGCTGTATTCGCTGGATAGTCCAACCACCCGAACGAACGTCTTTTCAACGCCCGGTTCAACTCGATAATAATTGCGATCAGACCAAACCCATTTTGCCTTTTGAATGGTCTGGTTGAGGTTGAAGCCGTCCTGTTCAAACTGCGACGGCAGCGATTCCGGCAGGAAGTTCGTCAGTTGAGCAACGCGTTTGTCTTGATCCAGTTCCGCCAGCGACGGCGACTGTTTCGGACGTCTCCCGACGATAACCGCGCCGGCATCGTGAAGCTGACGCAGCTTTTCAGCAAGCGCAACTGTCATGGCATCGCAGTCCGGCAGAACCAAAACGGAATACGTCATGCCGTCCGGGAATACGATTTTCCCGTCTTTGACAGCCGCCCGTTCAATAAGCGTATCAGGGCAGCAACCGTCAAAATTGTATTCCTTTCGATCTGAAAAATCGTAACCGGTTAAAGAGGAGGTTGGCGGCACAAATACAGCCGGCGCATCTTCTCTGTCTAAATAGAGGACGTCCGCCGAGGGCAGCCCGCGCTGTAACAGAGCCTGACATCGGGCAACGTAAAGGTGATACGCGTCCGCCATGCTCCACCACGTTTGCGTCCTGTCCCAATGAACGCCGTGTACGGAAAGCGAATATCCGGGGCGGTTGTCGTCGGTCGGCTGATGGAACATTCTGTGGAAGATAAACCGGTTAATTCCAGCGCACAGCGCCCAGTCCGTTTGCTGTTTCATAGCGCCGGGGTACTGACGCCATTTATCGTTTGACGATGTGAACGCCTCTGCGCCGATAATCTTTTTGCCGCAAGTGTGCCCGCTCGACACCGCTTCTATAATGCTGTACGTTGTATTTAATCCATAATTTTTAGACCAGAATTCTCCCATCGGGACGTCCGCCGAGCGGAACAGATACAAATCGCCCGCCGGGTTGAGGTCGTACGCCTCGGTCGAGAAGTTCAAGCCGCGTTTGGCGCCCAGGCGTTTCATGTACTCGACGTTGTTCTCGTAAACGAGTTCCTGAGCCGTGCGGCGCAAGTCCCA
>JAZRTH010000875.1:0-1928 GCA_045651945.1 Thermoguttaceae bacterium | reverse complement strand
AAAAAGCTGCCTTTGCCGGCGGCGGCGCAGAGCCATCGGGAAATCGTACTGGTAATCGGGACGGAGTCGGAATCGGAATTCGTCCGGCTGTCGATAACCCATACAGACGTCGATCCCGCTCATCGACCCGTCGTCGTTCAGATTGACTCTTTAGACCAGCTTCGATCCCAGCTTGTTCCGGACAACGCCTTGTCGCTGCAGGTTGTCGACCGAATCGTCTGGTTTCATAAACCGGGAACGGACTTGACCGCGCCGGAACTGGTCGAGTGGCTGCGTCTGGGCGGGGACGTAACGCTCTCAACGCTCGATATCGAAAAAGCCGGCTCGTTTCTCAATTCGTTACAGCCGGAATCGGTTTCCCGCGCCGACGCCGCGTCACAGCAGACGGAGTATTATCTCAATCAAACGCGGTCTTTGGAACAGTACGCCGGTTCCGATCAGCCCATTCCCAAACTGGGGTTTGGACAGCGTTACAACCTCCGCGCCGTTCGTCTGCCGGTTTCTGCCGACGCCGTTGTGGAATGTTCGTTTATGGACTTGCCGCTGATTTATCGTCAGGCGATTGGGTTTGGACGCTTGACCGTTGCCGCCATTGACCTCAACGCGGAACAGATTCAGAAATGGTCGAATCGGGAACGGTTTCTCCGCCGCGTCATGGACGTTCCCGAGACGGACGATCACGCCCAGCGGTACACAGCCAACGCGATTCTCCATTACGGATACGACGACCTTTCCGGTCAGCTGGCAAGCGGTCTGAACCAGTACAAAGACGTAACAATCCCGTCGTTTTGGCTTGTCGCGGCGGTACTCATTGCATACATTCTTTTAATCGGGGCGGGCGACTATTTCCTCTGGCGAAAGCTAAGGCTGCCCACCTGGATAACCTGGATTTCGTTCCCGATTTACATTGCCGTCTTTTGTGGGCTGTTTTACTGGATGTCGCAAACGCAGTCCGGGTCAGCCGTCAGAACGAACTGGGCGGGCGTCGTTGACGTCGATTTTGCCTCCGGCGAGACGCAGCAGTTTCTCTACGGCGACGTCCTCGCCCCGCGCGCCGGGACGTACAGCCTCGCGTTTGAATCGCTGGATAAAAACGCCGCGCTGACCGGCGTTACAACGTGGTTTGGGTCAACCGGACAAGGCATTTCCGGCATGAACTCCGCGCCGTCAGCGAACATAAACTCTCCGTTCGGCGCTCACAGCGCTCCGTCGGAAACGTCACACGGATTCACCGTCAATTCCGCCGCCAGAGCGACCAGAAACGTCTTTTGCTGTTCCGTCGGAAAGCTGGACAGCGCCGCGTCCCCGCTGGCGTTTGCTCTCAAAGACGATCAGGGCAAACCCCAGGGAACGATTTCCAACCAAACCAAAGACGTTACATTGAGCGAATGTTTGCTCCTTTACGGACAGTGGGCGTTTCCGATTGGAGAGTTCAAGCCTGGACAGACTGTTACAATCGACGACTCGTTACAGCGTTATTCCATCAACGCCGTTCTGGTCGGGCAGCGGGTGCAGATGTCGGACGTTTCGGTCAAGTATTCCAACGATACGATTCCGTACAACCCGATCAGCCTCAACCCGGAAGAGCCGCTTCGCGCCATGCTGTTCTATAAGACGTCCGGGGGCGCGTCGTACGCCAAACTCGATTCCGGATACCAGTCGCCGACCGATTTCAGCTCGCTGATCCATCTTCGCCGCGCGGTCTTGCTGTGCAAAGTCAGCCCGACGCAAGCGGAAAAGACCGTCCGGCTAAACGTTACACAACACGGCTCCGACGCCTCAAGCTCTCAGCCGTCCGACGACTGCCGACTGCTATTTTATCGGTTTGTTTTGCCGATTGCGGGAGAGTAACACCCGCATTTTCTCTTGCTCAACTCGCGCACGAATTTTGGCGAGCCGGGGTGCGTAAGCCCCCGGAAAAACACGGA
>JAZRTH010000874.1:0-3112 GCA_045651945.1 Thermoguttaceae bacterium | reverse complement strand
AGCTTCATTCCGCCGAAATACCATTGGTCAGAGTCGCCGTAGATAAAATGACGGCGTCTGACCGTTGCCTGAATGCGGTGGTCGCTGGAAATAACGACGACGGACTCGCCCCGCTGGGCGTTTTGAACCATCTCGATTATCATCTCATCGGCGTCCTGATAATCGCGGGCAAAGACGATGTGAACCCCGTTGCGCTGGTACGAGTTGGGCAAGAACTCCGGTGGCTCCAGGGCGTCAAAGACAACCGTCGTTTCCTTCCGCCATGACTCCGGAAGGTCTTTGATAACCAGTTCCAGCATTTTCTCCCGCGCCCGTTCCAAAACGCCCGGCTCATATCGACCCGACAAGGTCGGTTCCTGATTGGAAGTGGGTATTGCCGAAATCGGCTTTTTCGGAAACATAACCTTTTCCTTTCCGCCAGTGCGTCTCGCACCCCGCCCTGTTGCTGGCAGCAAGCCGATCGCATGAATCAAATTGTACCCGTCGATTATGAGCATGATGGGAAGTCCTTTCTGGTTTTATTTTGCCTTTAATTATACGCTCATTTTGTAGATTTCAAAGGGGGGAAGAATTTGAAAGAGCGTTTTTCGTCCCCCTCTTTTACTCTGCCGTCAAACCGTGTATAATAGGCAGTAGACTTATGTAATTCAACCCCCGGAGACCCCGCCATGCGAAATACCGTTTTAATCGTTTTGACGACGCTGTCGATTTTACTTGCAGCGTCCTGTTTTGCTCAGTACAAGCCGGGCGACGCGGTTACGCCCCCGGACCATCCCAGCCTGAAGAATCCGGCGATGAAGTTCGGGCTTGTCAACAAGCAGGGAAAGCGATTCGCCAAAGACCCAACGGTCGTCCGATTCAAGGGGAAGTACTGGATGTATTTTTCCTTCGTTCCCCGCGACCCTGAAAAGAAAAGCCTCTATTACATTGGCATCGCAACCAGCGACGATTTGACCAACTGGACGCACGTCGGGGATGTGACGCCCCTGCCCGGAAGTGGTCATAAAGATATCGCTGCGCCGTGCGCCAAAGTCTGGGACGGGAAAGTCCATCTGTTCTATCAGGCGTGGAAAGAGGGAACGCAAAACGCGATTTACTACGCGACGTCGGAGGACGGCTTGCATTTCCAGAACGTTTTTTCAACGCCGATCTTCTCCCCCAAAGGCGACTGGACAAACGGTCGGGCGATTGACGCGGACTTTATCGAGTTCAAGGGAAAATGCTTTCTGTACGCCGCAACGCGCGACCCGGCAGGGAAAATCCAGAAACAGGTTGTCGCGGTCGCGGAGGATCGAAACAACCTCGCCCCGGATCAGTGGAACCAGTGCGATCACTGCATTCTCGAACCGACTCTGCCGTGGGAAACGCGATGTATTGAAGCAGCGTCCGTTTGCGAAAGGGACGGGAAACTGTTCCTGTTCTACGGCGGCGGGTACAACAACAATCCGCAGCATATCGGGCTGGCGCAGTCGGACGACGGCATTCATTGGACGCGCGTCTGGGACGTCCCGTTTATTACCAACGGACCCAAAGGACAATGGAATTCCAGCGAGTCCGGACACCCCGGCGTCTTTATCGACCCGGAAACCGGCAAAACGTGGCTCTTCTTCCAGGGCAACGACGACAACGGCAAATCCTGGTACCTGTCCAGAGTCGAGCTGGAATGGGTTAACGGTCTGCCGAAAGTGAAATAGCGGCTGAGCATTATTGACATTTTCTCAGCATGAGTTATAATTCCAGACGTTGAAGCTGACGCAGGAGTCGCAAGCGCGATTCCATGGGAATCCGGCAGCGGGCGCGGTTCGTTCTGAACGCTGCTTGCTGAGAGTCCGGAACGGTCCCCAGCCGCTGTAAGAGTTTGAAAACGTAAGCTCGTTTTCACCGTCGGCATTTATGTCATTCCGGTTCTCACCGGGAGAAGACGCCGACGGGTTGACAGGGCCGACAAGGTCGGTTCCTGATTGGACATGGGTAGCGCCGAAACAGGCGTATTCGGGAGCATAACCATTTCCTTTCTGCCAGAGGGTTTACCCTTCTGTCAAGAACTCAAGTCAGAAGACCGGTCGCTTCGAGAATTTGTCGTTTGCCGGGGACGAACGGCGGGTTCGAGAGGAAAGAGAAATCTCTTTCCTGACATATCTGGTATTTTCAATATGAATCACCGTTTTTATCGAAACTGGCGAGCGTTTACGCTTGTCGAGCTGCTGGTCGTTATCGCGATTATCGGCGTCCTGGTGGGTATGCTCCTGCCGGCGGTGCAAGCTGCGCGAGCGTCCGCCAGAAATCTTCAGTGCAAAAACAATCTCAAGCAGATGGGCGTCGGCTTGCAGTCGTACCATACCGCCAGAAAGGAGTTCCCGCAAGGCGGAGTCAACATGCCGGGTACGTACGTCAACGGCGTTCAGCTTCCGCAAAGCGACTGGCGCGGGTTCGCCTGGTCGGCGTATATTCTGCCGATGATGGAACAGCAAAGCGTCTACGATTTAATCAATTTCGATAAAGTCTACTACGACGCGGAAAACGAGCCGGCGGGAAAAACGCTGTTGACGATGTTTATCTGTCCGGAAGCGCAGGCAGAACCGATGAGAACGTGTTCCGCCAACGCCGGCACGGAAAAGAAAGAGTTCAAAGTCGGGAACAAGTCGATTTTCAAAGACGTTGCTGTTACGAAAAACGTTACCTACGGAGGGTCAGACTACGGCGGAATGTACGGCGAACGAATCGACTATCCCGGCAGAACGCTGCCGCTGCCCAACGAACCGCCCCGGGGTACCCTGCTCTACGACCGTCCGATTAAAATCAGCGACATTCGCGACGGGACGTCCTGTACGATCATGGTCAGCGAAGATTCCGGCTGGGCTGACGGGCAATGGATTAACGGTCTGAACGTCTTCGACCAGTCCGGCGGGATCAACGACCCCAAAATCACGGAAAACGAGATGCGCTCTGACCATCCCGGCGGCGTCAACGCGGCGTTTGCCGACGGGCACGTTGAGTTCCTCAGCGAACAAACGGATTTGTCGATCGTCTCTGCGCTGTGCACCCGCGCAGGCGGCGAGATTATCAACAACAACGATTAAGGAATTGAACCCGGCAAACAGCGCTTCTTTCA
>JAZRTH010000873.1:0-3343 GCA_045651945.1 Thermoguttaceae bacterium | reverse complement strand
CCCGTCAGTTTGAGCGTACCGCCGGAAACGGTTGTTGTACCGGTGAAATAATTCTGTCCTTCAATGGTAAGCGTTCCGCCGGATGCGGTCCCGTCGCTGACTTTAACCAGATTGACTTTATTCCAAACGGTGTTTTCTTGTCCTAACGTACCGCTGATCAAGCCGCGCGCGGCGGTAAGCGTTCCGTAGTTACTTCCAGGATCATTGGAGCAAATGCGAATCACCCCGCCTTCTTCGACGTTGAGTTCTTTAACCGTCAGGTTGGAAACCGCGCTGTTTTTAACGCCGTGAAGCCCGATTAAACCGTTGGATTTCACGTTTAACGTGGCATTGCCCAAATTGAGCGTTCTGGCAGCAGAGCGAGCCTCGTTTGTAATCATGACTTTGGCGGCGGCGTTGATGGTTCCGCTAAAGTCCTGCAGCGCTGAGCCGTTGGTTCCGTCAAGGCTGAATACCGTCCAGTTGGATCCGGTGAAACTCAACGTTCCGGAACCCTTCAAACCGGTTGAACGGGCGAAGTACTGATAATTGCTGTCGCTGAGATTGTTGGTAATTTCCAGCGTTCCGCCCTCAATTGTGGTTGTACCCATGTACGAAAGATATTTAGCAGACAGCGTCAGCGTTCCGCCGTCTGCCGAGCCGTTGTCGGCTTTGGTCAAATTGATATGGTTGACGTATGGATACGACGTGTTGTTTGTGCTTCGACCGATTTCACCAGCATAATTTCCGTTGCCAACGATTAAATTATTGAAAGTTGCCGTGGTTGTAGTACCATCGGTGTTAAGAATTCTGCCGTTTTCGTTGCCGTTTAACGTTCCAATTTTCAAAGTGGAATTTCCTTTGAAGAATGCAATTTCAGAAAACTTGCCAGAAGTATTGTTTCCATTGATTACAACAGTAGCATTCGACAGGTCGATGTTCGTTGACGTTGTTCCGTTTGCTCCGGCGAGTTGAACGCGAGAGTCGGCAGAAATGCTGTCGTCAAAGATTTGAACCGTTCCCGTAAACTCGGATGCGTCGCCAATATCGAAGTATTTTTTGTCGCCGGACAGCTTCAGCGTTCCCGATCCGGCAAGACCGCTAGAGGACGTGAAATTGTTGCTGACTTCTAACGTTCCCTCGGAAATGGTTGTCTTTCCGGTATACGTATTAGCGCCGGTCAGCTTGAGTACGCCCTCGCCGGTCTTTGTAACGTCGCCTTCGTCGGAAATAACGCCGCCAAGAGTCAAGGTTCGACCCGTTCCAACCTTAAATTCGCCGTCGCCGCTCATTATAATATTGCCGCCATAGGATGAGGTCATGCTGTCGCCTTCGGTAAACTGAACGCCCAGTTTGGTTGTCCCGTCAATCGTCCACGACGTCGCTTCAGCGTCGCTAGAGTTGGGGAAAAACCAGGGTTCGACTGGTTCGTCTGACTTTGTCAACAGGAAAAGACCGCTTTCTGTAGCAGTAAGCGTCCAATCGCTTGACAGCGCGCCGTTGACAGCAACTTGAACGTTGTCGGGATTGAAGCTTTGATAATCGGAAATCTGACCGGTGATAATCTCAAACCCGTCGGAACCGTAATTATTTTTAATGACGTTCCACCAGGCTTCCTCGCTGCTGTTATTGAACGTCAGATCAATAACCCCGGAACTCAGGGCAGCGGAAGAAACGCCTAACCAGTCCGCATCTGAATTATAACCATAGGCGTTAACAGCAGTGGGGTCGTTAAAATCGAAATGGATAGTTCCGCCGTCAAGCGTCAGAGCGCCAATCTCAATATCTTTGGACGCAGACGTTTCGCCAATGACAAACGTTCCGCCTTCTCCGAGTTCGAATGGAATGCCGCTCAGATTCGCGCCCGTCTGGAACGTCGCTGACGAATCCGAGGCGACTGTTACTTTGTAAGTTCCCAGACTTGAGTCGTTTGGAATCAGGAGCGTTCCGCCTGAAACCGTCGTTTCGCCGGAATACGTCTTCTCGCCGGACAGCGTCAGCGTTCCGGAACCGGTTTTTGTAACAGAGCCATTTCCGGAAAGAGCGTTGCTAAACGTCTGGTCGGATTCGTGAGCGAATTCCAAAGTCGAGTTGTTTATAACCTCGCCCGACCCCAGCGTACCGGCGCCGGACAGTTTGATCGAACCCTCTGAAATGGTCGTCTTGCCGGTAATGGTATTGGCGGCGGTTAATTCCATGGTTCCCGCGCCTGCTTTTACAATTTGGGTTGCGTTGGAAAGAGCGCCGGAGGTTGTGTGCAGAGGGTTGGCAATTACGGCTGAAATAACCAGGTCCGAAACGTTGTCGTTAACGGACGGGTCTGCGCTGGTGATTTCTTCAACTGTAACGGTCGAAATCGAGTTGTTGTCTCCAACTTTGATGGTATTGCTTATATCGCCAAAAGCAATCGTGGCGTGTGGCTTGCTCAAGTCCGAAGAAATAACAACAGGCGCATCCGCGGCATCGGCGGATTTGCGGACAACGTTCAGGTTATGGAATTTATAAGCCTTCCAAACCTCCGCGCCGTTGGCGGCGTAAACTTGCGCGCCGTCTTTGAGCGTGAGGTTTTGAAGAAAGTTATAACCAGAGTTGATAATCTGTCCGCCGTCTACGACAATAGCCAGCTTTGAACTGGTATGAGCGTTCACGATAACGTTGTCTACCGTCAAATCGAGTACGGCGCCTTCGTTGACGGTAATAAGCCTTCCTGCAACGTTGCTCGCGCCCAGGGCGGACGCCGTTCTGTTGTTGCTGGCAGAACCGGCTGTAACTTTGACCGTTCCTTCGTCGATGGTTAAATTCCCGGAATAGGTATTGCCGGCGTTTTTCAGTTCCAGCGTACCCGCGCCAGACTTGACCATCGGAGCAGGCTTTTTGGTTTTGCCGTCAATGTTCGCGTCAACAATTTTGGCGGAAATGAGAAGGTCTGTAGCGGCATCGGACGCCCCGTTAGCGCTGGTGATGTCTTCAACATAAATGGAAACCGGGGTGGTAGTAATTGTGCTTGAAATCGCGCCAAAGGTAAAAACATTGTGATCGCCGCTGGCTGCGGTCAGGGATACCGCAGCCGCCGCTGCGTCGCCGCTGCGTTCGACGCGGAGGTTTTGAATCTTGTACGCTTCCCAGGTTGTGTTTGCATTGGCAGCGTAAATGTTAGCCCCGTCCTTTAACGTTACATTTTGAAGGAAGTTAAAATTGGCGCCGGAGTTCGTAATCTTCCCGCCGTCTAAAACAAAAAGCAGCTTTGTATCAGAATGGGTGTCGCACATAACGTCTTGAGCCGCCAGTTCAAGAACCGCGCCCTTGTTGACTGTAACAGTTCTTCCCGCGACATTGCTTGCGCCCAGGGCGGACGCCGTTCTGT
>JAZRTH010000872.1:0-4909 GCA_045651945.1 Thermoguttaceae bacterium | reverse complement strand
GAATACGCCGCCAGTTCCGCAAGTTCCTCAAAATCAACCGTATTCTTCTCCTACGATTTCGCCTGTTCAACCTCCGGTTCCCGCTCCGCCTGTGCGTCAGCAGCCAGCTCCGGTTCAAGCTCAAAATGCGGGATACATGTTCAGGGGCGGAAGTATTTGCCCGTTGAATATTCGACAGACTCAGCCGGGAGAACATCCCATGGCGGCGCTTATCCCGTGGGCGACTGAAGGGATCCAGACGTTTAACGCCAAAATCAAAGACTACTCCTGCGTCATGATTAAACGCGAAAGAATTGACGGCAAACTGCAGGATTCCAGCACGTTGTACATGAAAATTCGTGAACAGCCGTTTAGCATTTACGTCAAGTACCTCAAGCCAGAAAAGAAAGCCGGGGTGGAAGCTCTGTTTCGCAAGGGCTATCACAACGACCAGCTTTTAGGACACGACGTCGGGCTTAAGGCGATTGCCGGCTCGCTCTGGCTTGACCCGAACGGACGCCTGGCGATGGCTGGTCAGAAGTATCCCATTACCGACGGCGGCATTCCAAACCTGGTTCGCAAGATGATGGAAACGGTTCAATTGGATATGAAGAACGACCCGCAGGGCAAAGAGACGTTTGTTAAGTTTGTCGAAAACGGCGGGGAAATCGACGGCCGTCCGTGCATTCGCGTAGACGTCCTTCATCCAGTCCAGCGACCCTGTTATCGATTCCATCGAGCGGAAATTTATCTCGATAAGGAATGGGGCATTCCGGTTCGATACGCCGCCTGGATGTGGCCGACGACGCCGGGCGGAAAACCCGTTCTGGACGAAGAATTCACTTATACAAAATTGCAGTTCAATCGCGGCTTTACCGACTGGGACTTCAACGAAAAGAACAAAGAATACAAGTTCTAGTTAATTAGTAATTAGTGATTAGTAATTAGTAATTAAAAACGAGAGCGTTGTTTTAGAACGCCCTCGTTTTTTGTTTTTTTGTGCGGACGGATCTCGTCGCGATCCAGCAGGACAGAGCGACTGACTCGTTCTCAGAATTATTGGTTATTCCTATTTCCATTGGCAGGGGAGGACGCCTGTGGTCGACGAGGACGTCGAGCCTCCGAAGGACAACGTTCAGCGCTTTGCGTCAATTACTAATTACTAATTAATAATTACTAATTTTTCTCTCCCCCCTTGAACAATTTTTAGAATCGTGTATATTATAGCGAAAATTATTTTCGGGGCGCAAGCGTCGGAAGTTCTTTTTGGGGCTATAGCTCAGTTGGGAGAGCATTGCCTTTGCAAGGCAGGGGTCGTCGGTTCGAGTCCGTCTAGCTCCATTTTAACGTTGTGTAGACGTTAAATTTTATTTGGCTTTAGCTTGAATGAGGTAAATTCAATGCCCAAAATGAAAACGCACAAGGGAACGAAGAAACGCTTCCGCCTGTCCGCTAACGGCAAGGCGATGCATCGTTTCGCTGGTACGAGCCATCTGGCAAGCCGCATGTCGAAAAAACGCCGTCGTCAGCTGCGCGGCACGACTCCGGTTGCCGACAACACCGCGAAGAAGATTCGCGCTCTGTTGGGCGACTACTCTGCCTAGTTTTGTTTCCGTCTGGTTGTCCCCTTCGCAGTCGGCGAATTATTGCGAGCGGACAAATTGTAAAGAACATTTTTTAACGGGTCGGGCAGGATAAACGTTTTATTCCGCCGCCGGGAGTAAAAGGCCTCGATTCGTAACCCTGTAACGCAACAGGAGATTTTAACCATGAGAACTACCAAAGGTTCAGCTCGCAACCATGCAAAGCGCCGTTTGTTCCGTAAGGCAAAGGGTTTTGTAGGAGGTCGCAGAAAACTGCTCCGAACTGTCAAAGAGACTTTGATTCGCGCTGGCGTTTACGCCTTCCGCGATCGTAAAGTTCGGAAACGTACAATGCGCGCTCTGTGGATTGCCCGTATCAACGCCGCCGTCCGAGAGAATGGCATGACCTACAGCCGCTTTATCGAAGCCCTGAAGAAAGCCAACATCACTCTTAACCGCAAGAGCCTGGCTGAAATGGCTGTCAACGACCCGACCGGGTTCACCGCTGTCGTCGAAGCCGTTAAATGAGATTAACTCTCAGACAAACAAAACATTACGCAAAGCCCTCAAAAAGGGCTTTGCGTTTTTTTATGGAGTCGCCGCTTAATGGAAGACGGTAATGGAGTTCGCCAACAGCGAACGGAATTACGCATTCGCCGGAACGGCGAAGTTTCTTTGCCCTGCTAAAAGACATCGACGCAGCAGAAAACCACTCTGGGGTGCGGATAATATCCGCTCCCCGTGGACGTATTCGGCGGTGCAATACGTTTTTCGCGGTTCTAGCGCAGCGCTTTGCGTAATTACTAATTACTAATCACTAATTACTAATTAACAATCTCCCTCTCCCTTTTTTTATTCTCATATTTTGTTATAATAAAAGAGTAGTAGATATTGTAACGGCTTGTATGGAGTATAACAGCAAATGCCAGACGATAGCATAAATATATATGAACTATCTGAAGCGGATATACGCACAAAGTATATAACCCCGGCTATTGAGAATGCGGGCTGGGACGTTAAAGGCTATCAAGTACGGGAAGAGTACTCCATTACAGCGGGAACAATCAAAGTGCAGGGACAAACCTGCCGGCGGGAAAAGCCACGCAAAGCGGACTACGTTTTATTCTCTAAACCGAACAAACCCATCGCGGTTATTGAAGCCAAAGACGCCAATCATCCGGTTGGCGGAGGAATGCAGCAGGCGCTGGAATACGCCGCTATGCTGGACGTCCCGTTTGTGTTCTCGTCAAACGGACAGGGATTTCTGTTCCATAACCGATACGCGCCCCAGGGAGAAATGGAAACCGCTCTTTCCATGGATAATTTCCCCTCCCCGGAAACGCTTTGGGAAATGTACTGTCAAAACGAGGGATACACTAAAGAACAATTAGACGTTATCAATCAGCCGTATTATACAGACAACCCTAACAAGCAGCCGCGATACTATCAGCTAAACGCGATAAATAAAACGGTTGAAGCGATAGCCGCCGGAAAGAAGAACCGTTTTCTTTTGGTCATGGCGACTGGAACCGGCAAGACCTATACGGCGTTTCAGATTATTTGGCGGTTATGGAAATCGGGATTGAAGAAACGAATTCTCTTTTTAGCAGACCGCCGCGCTTTGATAAATCAAACGTTTACCAACGACTTTGCTCCCTTAGGGGACAAAATGACGGTGGTCAACCGCAATACAGATAAGTCCTACGAAATCTATTTGGCGTTGTATCAAGGGCTGACCGGGGACGACAGCGACAGCGAAAAGCTGCTCTACGAAAAGTTCAGCCCGGGCTTTTTCGACCTGATTATTATAGACGAATGTCATCGCGGCAGCGCGAAAGCCAACAGCCAATGGCGGGAGATTTTGGAATACTATTCCTCCGCGACGCAAATCGGTTTAACCGCCACGCCCAAGGAGACGAGGGACGTTTCAACAACCAATTATTTCGGCGACCCGGTTTATACGTACTCGCTCAAACAGGGCATTGAAGACGGCTTTTTGGCTCCGTACCGGGTTTTCCGTTATTTTATCGACAAAGACATCGAAGGGTTTACTCCCGCCGACGGGCAGATTGACGACCGGGGCGAGGTTATCGAAAACCGCGTTTACAACGTGTTGGACTTTGACTCAAAGCTGGTCTTGGACAAGCGAACCAAACTGATTGCCAAAACGGTTTCCGACTACCTCAAAAAGCACAACTGCCGGAATGAGAAAACCATCTTTTTCTGCATTGACCAGGAACACGCCGCTCGAATGCGCCAGGCGCTGGTAAACGAGAATTCTGACCTTTGCGCTGAAAATCCTCATTACGTCATGAGAATCACAGCAAACGACGAAGACGGCGTAAAAGAATTGGATAATTTCCGCGACCCGGAAAAACCATATCCAACCTTGGTTACAACGTCCAAACTGCTTTCGACAGGCGTCGATATAAAGACGCTCAAAAACGTCGTTTTGGACTCCAACATCGGCTCCATGTCAGAATTCAAACAGATTATTGGACGAGGAACCCGAATTTACGAAGACGGCGGCAAGCTGTTCTTTACGATATTCGATTTCCGAAACGTTACCAAGCTGTTTTTCGACCCGGACTTTGACGGCCCCATCCAGCCCGATCCCAACTTTGACCCTGACAACCCGCCGCCTCCGCCGTCTCCGAGCAAGCCGTCCCAGCATGTTCCCAAGTACTATCTGGGAGAAACGCCTGTTGAGATTGTCAACAAGACGGTTCAGTACATGGGCGAAAACGGGAAACTCGTTACCATTGACGTCGTCGACTTTACCCGGCAGAGAGTTCAGGGGAAATACGCCTCGCTGTCGGACTTTTTAAACGCCTGGAACGCCGCCGAGCGCAAGCTGTCCATTGTAGACGAACTGCTCAGCCAGGGCGTTTTCTTTGACGAGCTGAAAGAGGAAGTCGGCAAGGATTTAGACCCGTTCGACCTGATTTTGCATATTGTTTTCGACCAGCCGGCTCTGACCAGAAAAGAGCGGGCGGAAAACGACAAAAAGCGAAACTACTTCACCAAGTACGGACCGCAGGCGCAGGCGATTCTCAACGCTCTGCTGACCAAGTACGCCGACAGCGGACTGGAAGAACTGGAAAACGAGAATATTTTAAGAGTTGACCCCATTTCCAGTTTCGGCGCGCCGTACGAGATTGTAACAAAGATTTTCGGCGGACGAGAGCAGTATTTCGAAGCCATTGAGACGCTCAAAAAAGCAATATACGCTTTGTAGAGCAGCGCAGAATCGCGTCCTGAAAGGACGCTACTCATTGTAACCGTGGGCTTTAGCCCACGGGACAACGTAAACCAACTCCCCCGTCGAGTCAACCCCGGTTCCTCCC
>JAZRTH010000871.1:0-8231 GCA_045651945.1 Thermoguttaceae bacterium | reverse complement strand
ACTTCACAATTGATCCAAACAAAACGTATTGCCTTAACGAAGATGGTGAAACGGTCGAACGCCTTAATGTTGGTCGGATTTCTTTCCAGACAATCAACATTGACAAGAATACAAAGCTGTATCTCTCCCCTGCCTATCAGGGAACGTTATGCCATGAGTTGATTGGCGAAGACGGTAAAGACAAAGAGTTTTACTCCATCGAAGCGTTCCATGATACTGACGGAACTCAATTGAATATTGACCCGGAGATCAACAACATTGGCGGAAAGCACCTGTTCTACGAAGTTGGAGTCGAAGGACTTGCCGACCCCGACGCCGGAACTCCGAACGTTCCGTTCTACGACAAAGCTCGTTTGCACGTTACTTATCACGATCCGCACTCGGTTGTTGCCGATGGAAACCTCGGTCACAACATGGATAATTATCTGCACGAACTTTGCTATCAGCAAGAAGATGATTATCAGGAAGCTTTGGAAGATATTTGGAACAGCGACGACAAAATCGAAGCTCAGGAAAAGTTTGACGACCTGGCTGGCGGAATCTACGGAGACTGGCTCAACGCTCAAGTTCAGCGACAGATTTCCTTCAACAACATGCTCTCCAACCGTTTGGTTACGGACGACATGGGACTGTGCCAGTTCTGCTGCCAGAGCGGCTGCTCGGATTACTCTTCCGCTTGCGAACCGGGCTGCTACCAGTGCTGCGCCAGACGTCAGTGCGAATTCGGCGGAAAGATTTGCGGAAAATATCCGCACTACTGCGAACCGCGCCGATCTGTCTGGGGTTCCTATCTGGGCAACTATGGCGATGGATTTTACTGGAAAGGTTTCACCAAATACCATGAAGAATCCTCTGGCATGGCTGTTGGAATCGAATGGAAGAACCTTTGCTGCAGAGTCTTTGGCATGTACTTTGGTTACTCCACCTCTGACATCTGGCATACCAATGCCGCAGTTGGCAACTCGTATTCCAGAATTCAGTCCGACGACTACACCTTTGGTTTGTATGCGAAATGGGACGCTAACTGCCTGGGCGGTTACTGGCTCATGAACGGAACGTTCACCTACAACACGCTGGACGCTCAACGCAAATACGACACCCAGTCGTTTGATAACAGATTCACTGCCGGCCCCGGCGGACTTTCTGCCGCTGCCTTCATTGAACGCGGTTGGATGTATGTTGAAAGACACGGATTTGTTGTTAACCCGTACATTTCACTTCAGTACACATTCGCTACGATTGACGACTTCACTGAAGACGGAACAGCTAACGTTGGCGGAGTCGAATCGGCGTCGAACATGAGCCTGTACTGCTATGACATGGCTTATCATTCCTTGAGAGGTCAAGTCGGCGTCCGCGTTAGCCGCGACTTCATCGTTGGCTGCAACAACTGGCAGATCCTGAGATTGACCCTCGGCGGCGCTTACGCTCACGAGTTCCTTGATCCGCAGGCAACCTACTACACTCACGTAACTGGAAGCCGCTCCATGGATCCCAACTCTGACTATGGCGATTTTGAAATGAGAAGCAACGGCTGCAGCCGTGGTTGGGCAAACCTCATGTTCAATGCTAACTACACTCTCACTCAGAGAATGTCAGCCAACTTCAACTACAACGCATACTTCAACCAGTACAAGACGGTCAACTCCCTCAACGCAACGCTGAGAGTAGACTTCTGATGCGTCAATAAAACAGACGTTGGCGAGATTTCTCCTCTCGCCTCGTCAGAATATAAAATCCCTGTTTGCTTTCGGTCGGCAAACAGGGATTTTTTATTTCGAAATTATCAATTTGCAATTATCAATTAGCAATTGACGCAAGCGCTTAAATAAATGTCAATTGCTAATCGTTAAGCCAGACGCCGTCGCCAGGCTGAGGCGGATTGGGAATAAGCGTTTGAATTATCGTTTGAAGCAGCGCATCTATTCCCGTTCCGTTAACCGCGCTGACGCGAAGAACGGCGCCGTCTGTCTGCGGCGTTGAATCTAAATCGCATTTGTTCATCACGTCGATAGTTGGGACGGCGCTGCGGAACGATTCAGACGATCTGGCTTGTTCAATTGTTGTTATGGAATCTGCATCGTCAAACAGACGAACAACCAGGTCCGCCTCAGCAATAGCGTTTTTCGCCCGATTGACGCCCTCGCGTTCCAATTCGTCTGTCGTTTCCCGAATGCCAGCTGCGTCGACGAACTCAAACAACCAGCCGTCAATCGTCGTTTGAGCATGAACAAGATCGCGGGTCGTTCCCTGTTGGGGGTTGACGATTGAACGCTGAAATCCCAATATCGCATTGAGCAGAGACGACTTCCCAACGTTGGGACGTCCAATTAAAACAACTTGCCATGGAACAAGCAGATGCCGAGCGATAGCTTTTGTTTCACAGAAGCGTTTTTCCAGCTCCTGCGCCTGTTCCTCTTCGCCGATAGCGCGGAGCTGAGCGATTCTTTCTCGCGTTCGCCGCCCTGCTCCGTTATACTGATCAAGCAGAATAGACGCCGTTCGATACGTTGGCGCCTGTTCCAGCATAGACAAAATCTTTCGGTTTTCCTCGCTGACGTTTTGATGAATTCGCCAATTCTCGACGTCTGATTCTTTTGCCCCCTGTTGGGAAAGAATCCGAGCGGTTCTGGCGATAGCCGCTGCGCCGCCGTGTCCGTGAATGACAAACCCTGTTTCGTCCGTTCGAGCGACGACAACGTCTTCTCCGGTTTCCTCCGGGGCTTCCGGGTCAATCAATTGACCAAACAGAACCGCTGACGAGTCCATTGCAACCGGCGTCGTTTTCCCCTTGGGATGAAAGCAGGAATTTAGAACGTCAGCTGCGCCTTCGCCCCAAAGAGCCGTGGTCGCCAACGCTCCCGGTCCAGAGCCGGTTAATCGACAGAACAAAGTGCAAGGGTTATCGGACATGTTTGTCAATCAATCAACTGAGTTTCAAACGGTTTTTGAGCGGTGGAACGCAAATAGGGAGCCGACGGGTATCCAAAGAGCATAACAGCCCCAACTCGGTAACCTTTAGGTAAATCAAGCCCTCTGACCAGCTTGGGGCGTTGTTTGAAAATGCCCTCGGCAAACCCGCACCAGCACGTTCCCAAACCGAGCGTTTGAGCGTACAAGTCGAAGTTCGACAGGGCAATCACCGGGTCAAATGCCGCACACGGAGCCGATTTCGGAATAGACGCAATCGCCATTCCAGGAGCGTTGCGGAAAATAACGTCCGTTCCGCTCTTGATGGCGTCAAAATAGTGATTGAACTTCTTGAATTTCCAACGAAGAATTCGGTTGATAATCGGTCGATTGATAAACCCGTAAATCTTCGTTCTCAATTCGTCAAAAACAGCGGGATTTGTAACGAACGTAAACCGCAGCGAATGATGGTTGCAGCCGGTCGCCGTCCAATTGAGGGCGTTTTTTAGCCGTTCAATCGTTTCCGGTTCGATAGGACGGTCAGACCAGCTTCGCGTACTGCGGCGCATTCGAATCAAATTGAGCATTTGTTCTTGCGATGGGAGTTCGCCTTTGGGCAAACAGTCGTCCGCGCCAACGCCGTCAACGCTTACCGCGCCGGCTGGACAAATCGCAACGCAATGCTGACAGCCTATGCAGCATTTTTCACGACTCGAAATGACTTGGGCGAAGCCGTCTGCATTTTGTTCCAAAATAATGCCGGGGCATTCTCGAACGCACGCCCCGCAGCGTAAACATGAATTTTGATTAATTGTTATCATGGCAAAAAAATTCGTTTAATCGCCTTAAACAGACGAAGCGTTTTGACAAATATTGACTTAATATGAATTATACTCTGTCTTGCCATATTTTCAAGACGGGCAATCACAATAGACGTTGAATCGAGGAAAAATAACCGCGTCAATAATTTTTTCATATACTTGTTGACACGTTCTAATAATGCGAGTATAATATACTTAATGTTCTCAGGAGAGAATGTTAACGACATTAAAAGGGTTTAATTCAGAATAATTCGCATTTGACCTTAAAATGACCATGAACAGACGTGAATTTGGAAGTCGATTGTTTCGCTTGACCGGGGCGGGAGTCGCCGCCGGGACGTTTTTCTCAGCGCCGTACGTTTTCGGAGACGATTCGGACGAGTCCGCCGCCGTTTCCCCGTCGGAAATGGAATCGATCTACGAGGAAGTCAAAACGCCGTACAAGTACGGGATTATTCTGGACAAGCTCAACGGTCAGTTGGTTGACTGCCCGTCGATTTTCCGGAAAGACGGCGTCTGGTATATGATATTCATTTCCATGACAGCCGGAACCGGTTACGAAACGTTTCTCGCCAAAAGCGACGATCTGATTAAATGGGAATATCTCGGACCGATTCTCACGTTCCCGCAAACGGGCTGGGACGCTTGGCAGGTCGCGGGATACGCCTCTTTGATTGACGCGACCTGGGGCGGTTCCGCCGAGATTCAGCAGTACGACGGTAAATACTGGCTGACGTATTTGGGCGGAAGTCGCAAGGGATACGAACCCGATCCCCTTTCGATGGGCGTTGCCTATACAGACGATCCGACAGCCGCTAAAGAGTGGACGCGATACGAGAAGAACCCGATTTTCTCCCCCAAAGACGAAGACGCCCGCTGGTTTGAAAAAACGACGCTGTACAAGAGTACTGTGATTTGGGACAAAGAGCAAACCCTCGGCGCGCCGTTTGTGATGTACTATAACGCCAAACACAGCGGGGCGGAACGAATCGGCATGGCGATTTCAAAAGACATGCGGAACTGGACGCGATACGGCGCCGACCCGGTTATCGACAACCATCGCGGCATCTCCGGCGATCCGCAAATTGTGAGAATCGGCGACTACTGGGTCATGTTCTACTTCGGCGCCTTCTGGAAGCCCAAAGCGTTCGACACGTTCGCCGTTTCAAAAGATCTGGTTCATTGGACGAAATGGACGGGAACGGATTTAATCGCTCCCTCCGAACCGTGGGACGCCACCTACGCCCACAAACCGTGGTGCGTCAAAGTCGACGGCGTCGTATACCATTTCTACTGCGCCGTCGGCAACCGCGGACGCGCCATCGCGTTGGCGACGTCGAAGAAGTTATAGTTTTCAGGCGCTATAGATTTAATTATGATAAACGTTTCTTTCTAAGGTCTTTTGCCTAACGTCTGAAAGAACTCGCCTCTTATATATTCATACCGATTTTTTAAATTTTTTAAAAAATCGGTGTAGTTATCTGCATTTTAAAATCGTTATTAGTATCATGCAGAAAACAAATGTGATTGATAAATCGTCAAGAACGTTTGAATTCTTAAAAACAAACAATACCGGTTTCCTGAACCTTTATTGCGGACGTTAATCCAATAATTCAGGAGTTAAATAAAAGTAATGATAACAGGCGTTTGCCTGAATCTAAATCGTAAAATTATTTTGCTTTTGAAATTTTGGAATAGTTTTATAACATTCCGCTCGTTGGTTTGCATTTCGCAAAGACGACTAAAAAACCTTTAACAACAGGAGATTAAAACATGAATTCAAGAGAACTTCCGTACAGCGTCAAAACTGACTTGGTTACCATTTCCCAGCAACTTCCGAGCGACAGCAAACGACGCAGTTTTTGCAGCAATGCGGGACGTCGAATTTGTGAATTGGGTCAGGAACTTGTCATTAACAACAAGTACACCCTTTTCTACGGAGCTGTTGGGACCATTTTGGGATGCGTTGTCAAAAAGGGGATTAAACGAATTTGGGGCGTTGGTTGGTTTTTGGGGTCGTTTGCCGACAGTCTTCCCCTTCTGTTTGGTCTTGGCGGCGCAGCAAACGGCTTTATTAAAGATTGCGACGACGCGACTCTGAAGAGGAGGATCTTGCAAATCGTCCAGGAAGAATTAAATCGAGCTTCAGCGTAACGGTAAGTGTGCATTTTATTGCAGACAGTGAGTTTATCATTCTAACAAAAATGGAGGAACAGAATCATGATTAATAGTTTGATTTCAACAGCGGTTAAAACCGGCGCAGCAGGCGGTTTGGGTTCAGCGTTGATTGGCAGTTCTGCTGGAACTTTCGGAACGGTTGCAACAGTTGTTGCCGCTCCCTGGTTCGTGCCAGTTGCAATTGTTTCAGGCGTCGTTCTCGGCGGGTTGGCTGCAAGAGAACGGTCGTTAAAAGAAATCAAGAAGGTTAATTCCTACTTTGATTAAATCGTTATCGCGTCGCAACAGGTTTTATGAAAACAGGTTTTCATTACGGATTTAATAGAGGTACGCTATGAATCAGGAAGAAAATAACAAAGTAAAAATGGATGCTGTAGTTGGCATGATCAACGGTGGAATGGCTGCTGCAACAGGAGCCATGTTTGCCAGAAAACTGGTTGCGGGAACGGCGGCTAAAACAATTGCCGGCGTAACGGCTGGAACTCTTGGACGAACAGCCGCCGCAACGACTTTAACAGCCGTGGCTGGTCCTGCCGTTGTTACCGCCCTTGCGGTTGGGTCCGTTGTGTTCGGGGTCTGTTCTGTTATCAAGGCGTTTAACAGCTGACAGAATTACCGGAGAGCGTTTTATAATGTGAACGGTCAATCAAAACAGGAGAACAAAGCTATGAAATGCGTAAAAATCATCAGACCGAAAGACTTTTTACCAATACCGAAAAAGATTTCCACTCAAGTCAAGGTTGGAGCGGCTGTTGGCGCCGTTATCGGCGGAGTGGTAGGCAGAAGCGTTGAAGGCGCCTTTGTCGGCGCCCTGGTTGGGTACGGAGTCGGGAAGTGTCTGGAACCCCGGAAGATCGAAGATATTATTATAAACTAAATATCAGATCGTTTGATTCTTCCATGATAATTCAACATTCGTTTTTAGGAGGTATTAGAACTATGGATGCAAGAGATTTGCCATTTGACATCAAAAAGAAGTTAAGCAAGATTGCTCAACGGTTGCCGGAAGCCGGTCGGAGCGCGTTCTGCAACTCTGCCGGGTCGAAAATTGCAGCGTTTGCTCAGGAATTTCTGACGGATAACAAGTACGCCCTGGTTTACGGCGCCATTGGCTTCGTTTTGGGTCGCTTGACTGACGGTTTGATCGGTTCGATTCCCGTTGTCGGATGGTTTTTGAGACCAGCGTTACACCTTCTTCCGTGGGGACTCGGACTTGCTGGCGCGGGTTACGGATTCATGAAAGACAGAGATGTTGAACGGCTGCGACGAATTGTAGACGATGAGTTTTATCGCGTTGAGCGTCAGTACGGCAATTACTAACAAAGGAGATGACGATTATGCGTTCAGACGAAAAAGCCAAACTGGTAACAGATACGATCGGGGGGGCTGTAAGCGGCGGTATGATTTCCGGAGCTGGCGCTATTCTCAGCGGAGCGGCTTTGACAACGGTTACGTCAACGTCATGGCTGATTTTCACAACGACGGCTACCGTTGTCGCTCCGTGGGCTCTGGCGGGTTATATAGCAGCGGGCGCTGCTGCAACCGGAATTGCAAGCGCTATAAAGTCAAAACGCGAGATTGACTTGGTCAACCGCCAGTTTAAGTAACAGACATTCATACGAACGGTTATGGATTGCTGCTCGGTTAAATGCTATAATAATTCAGAAAAAGGGAAATAGACATCAGGGAAAAGGATCTTTCGCCTAATGTCTATTGGCTAATGGTTGTCTATTCTCTGACAATTTCCAGCGACCATTCGAGCGTTTCGAGCATTTCGTCGAGGTTCGCCCATTCTGTAACAGCGTGGGGGTTGTGAGAACCGGCTGTCAGGTTGGGAGTGGGAAGTCCCATCTCCGTCAGACGGGAACCGTCTGTTCCGCCGCGGACGATTTGTCGAATCGCGGTTCTGCCCAGTCTCGATAAAGCGTTACAGGCGCGGTCGACTGCTTCCGGACGTTCTCTGAGTCCATCGCCCATGTTGCGGTACTGGAATACCGTTTCGACGTCTGCTTTCATGCCGGGGAACGGTTCGATCGCCTTGGCGGCAAGCTCTTTGAGCCAGTCGGCGAAAACGGCAAGCTGGGGCGTGTCGAAGGCGCGGAGAATCAGCCGGACAACCGTCTTTTCGCAGTTTCCGGAGATGTCGACCGGGTGAACGAACGGTTCTCGATTTTCCGTCGTTTCCGGGCTGACGCCGTCTTTGGGCAGCAGGTCAATAAAGGCAGAGACGCCTTTAATCGCGTTGACCAGTTTTCCCTTTCCGATGGACGGGTGAATGTTGACGCCGTGGAATGTAACAATCGCCATGTCGGCGGAGAAGGT